>DAOVTM010000001.1 GCA_030633145.1 Desulfobulbaceae bacterium | reverse complement strand
CAATGATGTTTCTCTACTTTATAGCGCTGATGATAGTAAGTTTGATTGAGCGAAATATACGTAATCAAATGATAATAGAAAAGATAGAAAACTTACAAATCCTACCGGCTAAAATGAAAACCAAGGCGCCAACCTGGAACAATATCCTCTATTTCTTTCGTTCTATTCATCTTGCTCTGATCAAAAAAGGCGATGAGATTATACAATCTACAGTAAAGGGAGTAACAGCATTACATAATCAGGTGCTAAAATTACTTAAAGTTCCGTACAACGTGTACGCTAAATTGCAAGATAATTGGTGGCTTTTTGAATTTCAGCAATAAATGCGGAGTTATGTGCTTTGGTAAAATTTTAAAAGTCTGTGATGAAATTCGGAAAAATGTTTCTGGAGGGTGCGGAATGTCCGTTCTAAGTAGGTGAACATAAATAATCTAACATTTTACAACGGACAGCATTTACCCGTTTACTCGTTCCTACGCTCCAGGTAAGCGAGCCTGCGAGACTCCGTCTGTCATGTTAGCCGCTGGAGCGGCATATCACGGTTCCCACGCAGGAGCATGGGAACCAGTGGGAAAATGTTAGATTAATTGTGCATTAGTACTTATCAAAGCGTACGTTAAAAAAAAATAAAAACCGTTGAGATGAGCTTACAGGACGAAATGAGCATCTGGTAAAGGAAAACAAAAGTGAAGATTACGCAATTAGATATTGAGGGTTTCCGGTCTCTTCGAAATGTTAGCTGGTTCCCTGGAAACCTCAATGTTATTATCGGACCTAATGGTAGCGGAAAGTCAAATCTGCTCCAGTTATTAGAATTAATCTCTGTATCTTCCCAGGGAAGACTTGGCAGGTATATTCAATCATTGGGTGGAATGGATCCGATTGTTTGGGATGGCTCTGCTCCTTCCATTAAATATAGCCTTAAAACAAACCATAATGAAGGAGAGCCAGCCCCGGAGCATTACGAACTTGAAATAGCACGACTCGGAGCTGGCAGTTCATATAAAATAAAAAAAGAGCTTTTGACAAAATCTCATGAATCTCAAAAAACTATTAAAAAGAAACCAATTAAAATTTTAGAGCGATACTCAAATAAAGCTGTTATTTTAGATGAAACAGAACATACCTTTGCCACGCCAGAAGAATTTATATCAGAGGAGGAAAGCCTCCTCTCAATCGCATCGGGACCATTTACTAATAATCGTTATATTCACGCTTTCCAACGAGACCTGGCATCAATTGCTGTTTATCATCAATTAAACACCAATCAAGATGCCGCTATTCGTCAACCGACTGTCTCCCGCATGGAAAAACGGGTTGATCCTGACGGACAAAACCTCATTTCAGTATTGCATACGCTTTACAGCGGTGATCGTGACTTCAAAAACGATATAAACTCTGCCATGAAAGCAGCATTTGGTGATGATTTTGAAGAGCTGGTCTTTCCTCCTGCATCTGATCAGAGAATTCAAATGAGAGTACGCTGGAAATCATTAAAACGTGAACAATCAGCTACCGAGCTTTCAGATGGAACCCTTCGTTTTTTGTTTTTATTAACTGTGCTGGCAAACCCGTCACCGGCACCTATTATCGCTATAGACGAACCGGAAACAGGGCTGCATCCATCCATGCTGCCTTTGGTTGCAGAGTTTGCGGTTGATGCAGCTAATAGATGTCAAGTTATTCTGACGACACACTCTCCACAACTTCTGGATGCTTTCGTTGGAACTCAACCTACAACCACTGTTGCAACCTGGCAAGATGGAGAAACCAACTTGCAAACTCTCAATGGCAAAATTCTTGACTATTGGCTGCAGGAATATTCTTTCCTGGTTCCCAAGCTGGAGCTCGGAGTCTTCGCTTACCTGGGAACCAGATTGTGCGAAAAGTGTCAACCGGGAAATGAAGGATGCCAAAAAAAAATATCCAAAAGAAGAGAAACCATGATAACAAAAGAACGTCTTAAAATAAAAATTGATAATGTACAGGATGAGTATCTTGATGTCTTATATCGGATAATTCAAGTGTTTGAATATGCACAGAGTCCAGAATGTATGATAGCTGAAAATCAATCTTCAGTAAGTCCAATACAAGTACAAGAGACCCAGGAATGGCTCGCCTTTATCAACAAAACATACGGCTGTTTAGCAGACGATCCCATAAAACGAGGAAAACAAGGTGTTTTTGAAGTTCGTGAGGCTATTCAATGACCTACTTACTCGATACAAATACCTGTATCAAGTATTTGAACGGGACATCTAACATGATTCGTCAGCATGTTGAAGCCACTCAAGAGCAAGACATTGCGGTCTGTGCTGTAGTTAAGGCTGAACTCTTTTATGGAGCCATGAAAAGTCAGCACCCTGAACAGAACTTGGCAAAGCAACAACAATTTCTTAACCGCTTTGTTTCATTACCCTTTGATGATCACGCCGCAGAGACCTACGGAACTATTCGATCTATATTAGAGAGAGCAGGAACGCCTATTGGACCAAACGATCTACTCATTGCCGCAATTGCTGTTTCACAAAATGTGACATTAGTCTCCAATAATACTCGAGAATTTATCAGAGTTAAAAATCTGCTTTTAGAAGACTGGGAAAATGAAGTAAACAGCTAACCACCAACCAAAGATAACCAAAAAATGAACGATACCTTCTTAAAAGCCTGTCGAGGCGAAAAAACCGATTATACCCCTGTCTGGTTCATGCGACAGGCTGGACGATACCTGCCCGAGTACCAGGCCATACGCGGCAAGATCTCCTTTCTTGAGCTGTGCAAACGACCGGAACTCTGTACCGAGGTCACCCTCCAGCCCATTGACATCTTCGGCTTTGATGCGGCAATCCTCTTTTCAGACATCCTGATCGCCATGGAAGCCATGGGATCACCCCTGGAATTCCACGAAGGGCGCGGGCCAGTCTTTCCCGAGCCAATACGCAGTCAGGCAGCCGTGGATAAACTGATTGTGCCGGATCCCAACGAGACCATGCCCTTTGTCATGGAGACCATCAAACTCCTACGCAAGGAACTCAAGGTTCCCCTGATCGGTTTTTCCGGGGCCCCGTTTACCCTGGCAACGTATCTGATTGAGGGCGGCTCCTCCAAGGTGTTCCTCAATACCAAACGGATGGCCTTCCAGGAGCCGGAGATGTATCACGCCCTGCTCAGTAAAATCACCGAGTGTACCAGCCTCTACCTCCAGGCACAGGCCAGAGCCGGGGCCCAGGCCCTGCAGATCTTTGATTCCTGGGCCGGTATCTGGGCTCCCTGCGACTTTGAGCGATTTGCCCTGCCCTATGTCCAGTCCATTATCAGCGACCTGCGCAAAATGACGGATGTTCCCATCATCTATTTTGCCAACAACGGTTCCACCCTGATTGAACACTCCTGTACTGCCGGGGCTGATGTGCTGGGCCTGGACTGGAGAAGCAATATTGGAGATGCCATTAAAAGAGTCGGCAATCACGCAGTGCAGGGAAATATTGATCCCATTGCCCTGTTCCTGCCTAAAGCAGAGCTGGAGCAACGGATCAAGACCCTGCTGGAAGATGCAAAGGATGCCAAGGGGCATATCTTCAATCTGGGACACGGCATAGTGCCGCAGACCCCGCCGGATCAGGCTCGTATCGCAGTTGATGCCGTCCATCGTTTCAGCGGAAGATAAGCGGGAGTGAATTTCCCCAATATTGACGAGTGTTTCTCGCTCATGGATCAGTACAAGATGCTGCCCAATATCCGCTGTCATTCGCTGATGGTGGCTCGGATCAGTGAACTGCTGGCAACCGGTCTGCTGGCTGATCGCAGGGTGCGGTTGCCAGATCATGAACTCTGTGTCAGCGGTGCCTTACTCCATGATATTGCCAAGACCCCCTGTCTGAACGGAGCCTGTGACCATGCCCGGACAGGGGCAGAGATCTGCCTGGATCACGGGTATCCGGAAATTGCGCAAATTGTGCAAGAGCATGTGATCCTCAAAGATCATGCCCCTGCAAGGTTTGAGCAGGGTATTTTTTCAGCCCGGGAAATCGTCTTTTACGCAGACAAACGGGTGCGCCATGATGTCATTGTCTCCCTGGAGGAACGACTGGAGTATATCCTGGATAGATACGGTGGGGAAGAAGAGTGGGTTCATGACCGGATTCGAGCCAACTTTGACAAATGCGCACAGCTTGAATCTATTTTATTCAGGTTTCTCGAATTTTCTCCCCTCCAGGTAACGGAAGAGGTAAAAAACTTGAACTCGGAACTTGCCACAGCTTCGATGCCGGATTACGGGGCTGAAACCAACAATGGATAACATGAAAGAAAAAAACACCTTTGACTGGATAGCATCCTACCCGCACGGTGTCACTGTCAGTGATACAGAGGGCATTATCATTGCCATGAACGGTGCTTCCTGTGAAAACTTTAAAAAATACGGCGGAGAAAAACTGATCGGCTCCAGTCTTTTTGACTGCCATCCGAAATCCGCCAACACAATTATTCGCAACCAGCTTGATTTTCAGGAAGCAAACACATATATTACCGAAAAGGTCGAAAAGACCGAAAAGGCCGAAGAAAAAAGGTTGATCAGTCAAACTCCCTGGTACCATGCGGACAAAACCTTTGGCGGCCTGGTGGAGACCATCATTGATCTTCCCGTAAATATGACTGTTAAGAAAAGATAAGGGAACTGCAGGTTCCCGGTAACCAGCATGAAAGGGCAATTCACAACAAACAATGAAAACTGGTTGTTTGAATGTAAGCCCCTGAACAACCATTTTCATATAAAAAAAGTGGAGGGTGAGCAGTGGAGATTCTCTTTATTGGTGTAGGTGAGGCATGTGACAGTTCACACGGCAACAACTCCACCCTGGTGACAACAGCTAACGGCACCAGGATTCTGCTGGACTGCGGCTTTTCCGTCCCACACCACTATTTTCGTCTGGCAAGCGACTCGCTGGAACTGGATTACGTCTGGATATCCCACTTTCATGGTGATCATTTCCTTGGCCTGCCCCTGCTCTTTCTCCGCCTCTGGTTGATGGGTCGCACCCGTCCCCTGGTCATTGTCGGCCAGAAAGGAGTGGAAAGGAAGGCCCTGGATGCCCTGGAGTTGGCATACCCCGGTTTTGAAGATAAGCTCACCTTTTCCATTGAATTTCAGGTGATCAGTCCCAGGGAGACAGCAACCATCGGCGGGCTGCAATGGTCAACAGCCCTCACCCAGCACTCCCAGTACAACCTCGGGTTGCGCCTGGACGATGGAGAGGACAAAAAATGCCTCTACTACAGCGGTGACGGTCGTTCCAACAACCAGGTACGCGAACTCATCCACGGCTGTGATCTTGCCATCCATGAATCCTTTGATATGGTTGATACCTTTCCCTACCACGGTTCCATCACCAGTTCCCTGCAACTCGCTGATGAGTGCGAAGTTGGCCAGATTGCCCTGGTTCACCTGGATCATACCATGCGTAAAAAAGAGAGCGAACGGATTAAAAAAATAGTCCAGGCCAGACCTGGCACCCTGTTGCCGGTTTCCGGTGACCGGATAACATTATAACAAAAAACAAAAGCCAGAAACCAGGGGACAAGAAAGTATTCAGGAAGCTCATCTGGCTTCTGTCCTCTGGCTTCCGGCTTCTGATAAGGAGAAAAAATGAAAGCAAAAATAATGCAGTCAGGCTCATTTCCAATCATCCTATTTGTCCTCTGCGTCCTCTTCGTGCTGACACCGATGGTCTCCATGGGAGGCAGCAAGAAATCTCGCAAATCCTTTGAGCTGGATAAAAGCCACACCCCTGGCTACCAGGGTGAGTATATCCGCATGGCCTACAACTTTTTTATTATTTATGACCCCTCAACGGCCATGACCATCCCCTACAAGGACACCGGCATGACCCGGCTGGAGAAATCGAAAGAGATTCTCATCCAGAGCAACGCCACCCTGCCGGAGCTGGTCTGGCAGTCTGGTCTCTATCCCCACTGGAAAAATGTGATGTGGCTGCCCGGTTCACCCTTCACCTTTCATCCCTATTATCGCACCAGTAACTGGGAAAAAGAAAAATTTGCTCAAGCCCTGGAGGAGCTGCCAATAATCAAGTCCGGCCCGCCCATGCTGCAGATGTCGCTGATGAAGCTGGAGTACCTGCTGGGACTGCCGGGAAGAACCGAAATATTCATGTTTTCCAATGGGGAAGATGCCATCTTTGAGGGGGTGGAAGAACCTGAACCAGTGGCCCAGGCCAAGATGCTGGCAGAAAATTATGATGTCTGTTTCAATATCGTCAGCAGTGCCACCAGTGAGGAGGCTGAAAAGGTACTGTACGACATTGCCGGGGTGAACAACTGTTCCCAGGTGCTGGACTTTGACACTGTGGCCGCCCATCCAGACCATCTGCTGGGCAAGCTGTACATGGAAGCAGACGGAGCCTTTCCCAACATCCTCTTTGACTTTGACAAATCTTTTATGCGACGGGAAAATTATGCGGTCTTAAACGAGCTGGGTGAATTCCTCGAAGATACCCCCCTGGCCTATACCGTGCTGTCCGGTTTCACCGACTCCACAGGTGCGGAGAAATACAATGTAGGTCTGTCCCAACGCAGAGCCGAGAGCGCAAGGGCTTACCTGCTCAAGAACTATTCCATCAAAAAAGATAGAATCCTCCTCCACTGGTACGGCTATGCCAATCCTGCTGCCACCAATGCTACCGAAAAGGGACGGCAGAAAAACCGGAGGGTGGTTATTATGCTCAGGGAGAAGGTGTAAGGTTTTATTTCTCTTCCAACCCCTGCTTCAGAGCCAAAGCGAACTGATAAATGGTATAGGGCTTGCGCATAAACAGGCAGGCCCCCAGTTCCAGAACCCGTTGCACCTCTGCCGTCTCTGAAAAGCCACTGGCAATGATTGCCTTTTGCCCTGGCGAAAATTCAAGAATCCGCTCAAAGGTTTCCCGCCCATTGATTCCCGGATCCATGACCATATCAAGAACCAGGATGTCCACCTTCTTCTCCTGAATATATGCAACCGCTTCCTCGCCCGAGGCTGCGCTGTCCGCCTGGTAGCCAAGGAGCTCAAGCATCTGGCAGACAACCTCCCTCTGCTGTTCCTCATCATCAACCACCAGCACCAGCTGTCCGTTGCCCTTCACTCCTTCCAGGTCAAAATGGTCTGAAAGCTTGCTGACATCCTCCCGGACAGCGGGAAAGTAAAGCTCAAAGATAGTCCCCTTTTCGCTGCTCGCAACCGTCACTGCTCCGTTATGGTCGTGGACGGTATTCCAGACAATGGCAAGCCCTAATCCGGTTCCACTGCTTCCCATCTGTTTTTTAGTGTAAAACGGTTCAAAGATATGATCAATATCCTTATCAGGGATACCGTGGCCGCTATCAGCCACAGCCAGTACCACATACTCCCCTCGTTCCATGTATTGATTTTCCGCAACCGGTTTATCCACATACTGATTCCGGGTGGAGACAATAATTGTACCCTCTCCTGTAATCGCCTCAAAACTGTTATTGACCAGGTTCATCATACATTTTTTCACATGCACCGCTGAACAGGAAGAGTTGAACAGCTCTGCGTCACAGTCGATTTGACAGGACACCTGGGGAAAATTATGCTTGATTTTCTTATATTCAGGAGAATCAATATATTCATCCAGCAGATCATTCAGGTTGACGACATCCTTCTCACAGGCAACTCCCCTGGCCACGGTGAGCAGGTCAGCCACAACCATAGCAGCGCGCTGCCCTGAATCGAGAATAGCCTCCACTGGTTTACGCAGGTCACTGTCTTCAGAAAGCTGCATGAGGATCAGTTCAGGATAGCTCACCACCCCGGAGAGAATATTGTTGAGATCATGGGCCACGCCGCCCGCCATCAGACCAATTGCCTCCATCTTGCAGGAGCGCTGCGCTTTCTCCACAGCCACAGCCCGTTCTTTTTCTGCAACTTTACGCTGCTCTATCTCCTCAAGCAATTTTCCGGTTCGTTCCCGTACCCGGTCTTCAAGCTCATGGTTGCTTTTTTCCAGGGAATCGTTCAGATTAACGATCTTCTCAACCAGACCTCCATAACTGGTATAGAGAATAAGAAAGGACAAGAACAGCATAACAACGCTCAGAACAACAGTCATTACAATCAGTTGCTGCCGCCTGATCGCTGCCGCACTCACATCCAGGGCAACAAAAACAGCCCCCTCCACCTCACCCCTGAAATCAGCCAGATCAAGCACCTTAACAAAAATAAAATCACGCCCCTGGTGTTCAATTCGGTATTGCGGCAAAGACCAGTCAGGGAACTCAGTCATCCCCTCAAACAGACTGAGATCCTTCCCCTGGATAGTATGAGTCTTACCAGGCAGGTTGAGCAGTTCTGAATTCTTGATATAGGAAAAATGTTCGTTGGGTACGACCAGCCACACCGGCAGACCAAGTTTGTCCCGGATGGGATCAAGGAGAAGAGAGTCGTCCAGGCCAAGTTGGAGAGTCCCGAGATGCTTTCCCTCATACTGCACCGGCTGGACAATACGATACTGTAAGCCCTGAAAGCCCACAGTATAACCTGAGTACTGTTTGAGTTCTCGATTGGCAGCCACGATATCAGGCCGCATTGCACTGACATCGTCACCATATCTTTTCAGGTTATGCACCCGGAGCAAGGCGTGGTTATCCGGTAAAACCCAGCCAAGGGTGGAAAGATACCTGCTCTCCCTGCTCAGGGTCTCAAATATAGGTTTTACCAGTTGATACAGGGTTTCCCGATCTCGACGGGCAAAGGCGGCTAACATCTGCTCGCGGGCGGGTGATGTCGTGGGATTGATTAAACTCTTGATTCGTTTTCGATACTGACGGCTCTGTTGCTCTTCAATAACCTGAGCAACAATACTGGAATTCTTAACCTGTTCCACAATAAATTCATCCAGGTTTATCCGGCAGTTTCTGGCAAGCAGACCGATAAAGACCACGCAAATGATCATAATCAGGAGCATGACCGAGAGGATTACCTTCCATTTTGTATTCATATAAGGAACCTGTTCGTTCATATTTTTTTTAAGTGTCAGGTTCTCTATACCACAAATACGCAATATTCAAAAAGAGTTTTTCCTCTCTTGGAGAGTATAAAAATTAAAAATCCATTTCACCCCGTCTTTCTGTTTCCAGTTTCCTGAAGCCGTTTGATAGCACAGAATTCACCACACATGGTGCAGACATCACTGTCTCCGACCATACTCTCCTCCCTATAGAGCCTCGCCTTTTCAGGATTCACGGAAAGCGAGATCTGTTTTTCCCAGTCCAGCTCCTTTCTGGCCTGTGCCATGGTACGTTCAATATCCAGGGCATACTCCATGCCCAGGGCAAGATCTGCCGCATGGGCGGCAATTTTTGAGGCAATCACCCCTTCTGCCACATCATCCACAGAGGGAAGTTTCAGGTGTTCAGCCGGGGTCACATAGCAGAGGAAATCAGCACCGTTCATGGCCGCCAGTGCGCCACCAATGGCACCGGAGATATGATCATAGCCACTGGCGATGTCCGTGACCAGGGGGCCGAGGATATAAAAGGGGGCATTATTGCAGATTGATTTCTGGATGGTCATGTTCTCCGTAACCTTATTGAGCGGGACATGGCCCGGCCCCTCCACAATCACCTGCACCCCTTTTTCCCAGGCCCGCTGGGTGAGTTCTCCCAACACGATCAACTCGGTGAGCTGGGCCCGATCCGAGGCATCCACAGTGGCACCGGGACGCATACCGTCTCCCAGGGAAATGGTCACATCAAAGGCGGCCAGGATATCGAGAATCTCGTCGTAATATTCATACAACGGTGCTTCCTGCCCCTGGTTTTTCCTCAGCCAGGAGATGATAAAGGAACCGCCCCGGCTGGTTACATCCAGATGGCGACCCTGCTTTTCCATGGCATTGAGGGCCGCCCTGGTTACCCCGGAATGGATGGTCATAAAATCCACCCCCTGTTCGGCCTGACGTTCAATGGTGGTGAGGAAATCCTGGATAGTCATTTCAGCAACGTCCCGACTGGCTGCGGACATCTCAAAACCGGTCTGATAGATGGGAACAGTGCCGACCATGACTGGTGAGGCCTCCATGATCGCTTCGCGAATACGAATTTGATCTGCGCCCAGGGAGAGATCCATGACCGAGTCTGCTCCCCGGTGTACTGCCACTGCCAGTTTGTCCAGTTCCTCCTGCACATCGGAACGATAGGGAGATGCCCCGATATTGGCGTTGACCTTGGTACGGGTTCCCTTGCCCACTGCCCGTATCTCCTTCAAGTCATGGTTTTTATTTTTCGGGATGACAATGGAACCATCTGCCATACCCTGTTGTATATAGACAGGTGCAACTCCCTCCCAGGAGGCTGCCCTTTCCATTTCCGAGGTGATGATTCCCTTTTCTGCCTCTTGTTTTAAAGTCATGTTTGCTCCTATAGTACCGTTCCCACGCAGGAGCATGGGAACGAGGGTGAAAAATGAAAATTCCTATGCTATTGAAAGACTCAACTGCTGAATGGTTTGCATTGCGGCCAGTGGATCATCCGCCTCAGTGACCGCACGGATCACTGCGACATTGTTATAGAGTGCCGAATCCAGCTGCTGAACCCTATCCAGGGTCAATCCGCCAATGGCAACAATAGGAAGTTCTGTGGTATGGTAGGCTTCGGCAAGCATGGCAGGCCCGACAACCGGGTCAGGCCTGGCCTTAGAGTTTGTGGTATAAAGAGGACCAAAACCAATATAATCAACAGCTGCAGCGTTGGCTCCTTGAACCTGCTCAAGGTTATGGGTAGAAAACCCCAGCAGCATATCCGGGCCGATCAGCTGCCGAACCGCTTCGACGGGCAAGTCTTCCTGGCCGATATGTATTCCGTCGGCCTCGACCATCAGCCCGATGTCGGGCCGGTCATTGACGATAAAGAGGGTCTCGCTTCGTCGGGTGATCTCCCGCATGTTGACAGCCAGCTGTAAGAGTTCCCGGTCATCATCCCCCTTATAGCGGAGCTGTACCGCAGGCAATCCGGCCTTGACCGCCATTTCGGTCAAGGATTCATATCCGGCAGGGGGGTTAGTGAGTACCAGGTAAAGTCCTTGCTGCAGCGTTTTTCTGCCCATTCGCAATGTCAGGATTTTTTCTACCTGATAGGCCTGATAACGCAGCCCCTTCATCTGTACTGAAGCAGCAGGAGCATCTATCTTATACAGCTCTTCCAGGGTACGAAGCCCCTCCTGTACCCGTTTGCTGTTTGCAGAGAGAAGATCGGCCACCCCCTGCCGCTCCATTTCCATTGCCCCTTTTGAGGTAAAACCGGGATCATGGACAGAATCACGATGGGCAAGATAGCTGTCTGTGGCTGCCGCCCGTACCGTATGCCGCATTTCTTTCAACTGTTGTTGCCGGGATTGATCCATGAGGACAAAACGACAAATATCCTCAATCACCCGCAGCCCCTCGCATACCCTGTTCAGGTTAGCATCAATGGCTCGTACTTCCTTTTTCTGGTGCCACATCACAGCCTCCCGCAGATCTCGGCAGCCACCTTTTCCCCTGACAGAAGCATCCCGCCGAAGACTGGTCCCATCCGATATCCTCCGCACACCGCATTGGCAGCCATGCCGCTGACATAGAGTCCCGGATAGATCTCTCTGCTGTTCTCAACGGTCTGCTGCTCCCCTTTTTCCGCCGCCATTGACCGCTCGCCGACAATACCGCCGGTGGCAGTATCAAGGGTTACTCCCATCTTACGAACCAGCACCTGAGCCACATTGGCATCATGGCCGGTGGCATCGATGACATATTTCGCATACAGGGTCAAGGGATCAATATGCAAGCCCATGGAACGTACTGGACCCCAGTTAATCACCAGTCCAGAGACCCGTTCTTCCTTGATAACCACATCTTCCATGGCCACCAGGTTAAAGATTTTCAACCCCGCCTTCATGGCCTTATGAACCAGGGTCGCCGCCATATACACAGAATCAAGGGTATAGTAACCGGGTGCGTATTCCCGTGCTTCCATGCCAAATTCCTCCAGTACTTCCCTGCCCTCCTCCTGTACCACCAGCTCATTAAACATCATGCCGCCGCCCCAGACACCGCCGCCGATGGACAGCTTGGTCTCAAACATGGCAACCTTTTTACCTGCCTTTGCCAGATAGTACCCTGCCACCAACCCAGAGGGTCCGCCTCCGACAATGGCGACATCCAGCTCCAGTGCCTCTTTAAACTTTTCTATGTATGAATCAATGATTCCCCTGGAAATAGTTACTTCATTCAGCATGTCTGCTCCTCTGTTAATCAATCGTTAATAATAACCTGAGAGGAGCCTGACGGGATACCGTTTTACAACCAGCAAATCTGATTGATGAGTCAAAAAAAAAGCCGCTTCCAAAAAGGAAACGGCTTTAAATTAAACACTTAAAACGTTTTTCATCTGGACTCCCTTCGCCGGTACTAACCGGATCAGGTTCAAAGGGTGTAATCTCAGGCCGCAAGGGCCACCCCTGTTATGATATTGTTCTACTTACCCTGCCGACGCAGAGCTGTCAAATTATTTTTTTCTACCCATAACTTCACTTCTCTTTATCGGTTTTGCGCAAAGACAGATTACATTTCGGCCACCCATAGCCCCAACGCCAGGGCAGTCCGGTACAGGGCATTCCTCCGATACGCACGGCCTGGTACATCATGGCACCAATAACAGCGTAAAGCCGGTTCACATCTTTTCCTGAAATATGATACTGTATCATTAACTCTTTCATTCGCATCCTGCCGGTCTCAATAACGCAATCCCGTAAGGCCTGATCAGCTTGCCTGCGCAACTGATAACTGTGTACAGGTGTATCAAAACGATCTCCCCCACTATAATAGACATGATCATGGGTGACACAACAGGACTCCCAGGGCGGACGAAGGCCATGGATGTCCTCAATCCGCTCTATCTTCGCTGAAAGATACTGCCAGCCCACAGAGAGTCCGCCGCTGCAACCGTCGGTGGAAAACTCAACTTTTATACTCTGAAGATCAATCTTCACTGCTGCCAGATGCTCCTGTAGATTTATCTCAAGATGATGGTGCAGTGCCTCCAACCCATCCGATACCCTGCTGGTTTCAGAGAAAACTGTTGTGGGAACAAAAAGAGTCATCAGCAGAAGCAACATACTTGGGTGAACAGGCATGGTAACACTCCGAGTTATGGGCTGAAGCAGGTTCATTGACAAATAAAATTTCACCTTAAAGATATACCACTTTGCAGTAATAATCAAAAAATTATATCTTATTTAAGAATCCAAGTTCGTTAAAATTATACTCTCCACTAATAATCTATGTATATTCAGCAAGATATGCAAAAAGAAAGAACTACTTTTAAAGAATAAAAATTCCCCTTTCTTTTTTCCGTACAATTTTTTTAACTCTTTTGCATCCATTGCTTGACATCGCTCAGCAAATACGATAAAAAAATATATTATTTGATAATTTTAGAGAGGCATCAATTAAGCACCACTGTTGATTGATGGGAAACATTAACTATAGGGAAACATCCCATAGAACCTATACAAAGAGAGAGGAGAAAAAATGATCAAAAAGTTATCAGCGTTGGCTCTGGCCGGAATGATTGCGCTGCCTGTTGCTGCATCAGCAGGTGGAGGAAAATCACCGTCGGATATCAACAACAAAATTGATGAGCTGTCCCGTCAGCTTGAGGCTCTGAAGGCTCAGCTTTCCCAACAGAATGAAGTTATATCCGAATACGGTGCCACCGTTGACGGTATGGAAGATATGCTGGACGAAAAATCTGAGGCCTGGGATCTGGCAGCCCGTATTAAATTCTACGGCGATTTCCGTGCCCGTATGGATTACTACAATGCCCAGGGACCCGATTACATGAACATGATGGGTCAGACCATGGAAGGGTATGAGTACAGCAACGACACCATGTTCACCAATCGCTTCCGTCTCAACATGCGGGTCAAGGCCACTGAGAACATCGAGTTCAAGGGTCGTCTTGCCATGTACAAGGCATGGGGTATGGAGAGTTATGCCCGTAACGACATGAATTCCTGGTGGCCGCAGTTTGACGGTAACACCACCCGCACCCCATCAGACAATGCCCTGCGCGTTGACCGTGCCTTTGTCAACTGGAGCGGAATCGGCGGAGCGCCGATATGGTTCTCCATCGGGCGCCGCCCCACTACTGATGGTCCGCCTGCACAGGTTCGCCAGGGTACTGACCATCGTATGGCCACCCCTGTTGCCTATATGGACTACCCCTTTGATGGTATTTCCGCAGGGTACGCTTATTCCTGGGGCAGTGATGCCATGGGCAGCGGTCGCGTCCGTTTCTGCTATGGTCGAGGCTTTGAAAATGGCCTGCAGATTACCACAGACGGTGCTGATGCCTATCCCCTTGATGATACCGATTTTCTTGGTCTGAGCTGGGATGTAATGAAGAGCGGTGACCGCTTCATCAATATCCAGTCATTTGCCGTTGTCAACATGTTCAACTACCCAAACTTCCAGGATTCAATCATCGATGCGATGGCTTCTGATACCATGGGAGAGAGATATGCAGAGGGCAATATCTATCACACCTCTGCGGTCTTTCAGGACAAGGTTGCTGCCCTGACCTATTTCGTAGCTGGTGGCTGGAGTCAGACCGATCCGGGTGGAAATGGCATGTTCAACGACTATGCGACCTCCATGATCCCGCAGGCAGACGGTACATATCTGCCCAACTCAATGTGGCGTCCCAACACCAACAGCGAAAACGGTTACTCTGTTTATGCAGGTGTACGTTACGACCTGGACAATGCTGGCCTCAAGTTTGGTATGGAATACAACTACGGTTCCGAGTACTGGATCGCCTTTACTCCGGGACACGACGATATGTATCTCTCCAAGCTGAGTACCCGCGGTCAGGTTGCTGAACTCTATATGATTTATGACCTGCCGGCCGGCGAGAAGCTTTCCAAGTACGCCGATGCCTATATCCGCCTCGGTTACCAGCATTACTGGTATGATTACTCTGGGATTGACTGGAACATGAAACCGTATGATACCGATGATGCCATGATGATGTCTGCTGCCTACATGATGGCTGGTCAGTCTGGTGGACTGATGCCGGTTGAAAGTGCTGATCAGGTCTATCTGACCCTGGATGTATTCTTCTAAGCCAACCATGTATCACCACTGAAGCAACAGTATCCAAGGGAAGCCGTCAGGCTTCCCTTTTTTTTCATTTCACAGCTAAACGGGACAAGCCCTACATCCCATACCGCACCCCCCACAGGAAAGAGAGAAAAAATGATCAAACAATTTTCTGCATTAACCCTGGCTGCAATGATTGCTCTGCCTGCGGCAGCTTCAGCAGGCGGTGGCAAGTCACCATCGGATATCAATGCCATGGCCGATGATCTGGCTCGTCAGATTGAGGCTTTGAAGGCTCAAGTTGCCCAGCAGGGAGAGATGATCTCCGAGTATGGGGCTACTGTCGATGGTATGGAAGACATGCTGGATGAAAAATCCGAGGCATGGGATCTTGCAGCCCGTATTAAATTCAACGGTGATTTTCGCGCCCGTATGAATTACTACAACGCCACTGGTCCCGACTATATGAGCATGACTGGTCAGACCATGGAAGGGTACGAATTCAACAACGACACCATGTTCACCAATCGTTTTCGTCTGAACATGCGGGTAAAGGCTACTGAATATGTAAGTTTTTCTGGTCGTCTTGCCATGTACAAGGCATGGGGCATGCAAAGTTATGCCCGCAACGACATGAATTCCTGGTGGCTGCAGTTTGACGGCAACTCCACCAGAACTCCCTCGGACAATGCCCTGCGTGTTGACCGTGCCTTTATCAACTGGACAAATATCGGCGGTGTTCCTTTCTGGTTTTCCATTGGTCGTCGTCCCACCACGGACGGCCCTCCAGCCCAGGTTCGCCTTGGCACGGATCACCGAATGGCCACCCCTGTCGCCTACATGGACTATCCCTTTGACGGTATCTCCATGGGCTACGCCTATGCCTGGGGCAATGATGCCATGGGCAGTGGTCGAATCCGCTTCTGTTATGGACGCGGTTTTGAAAACGGACTGCAGATTACCACAGACGGTGCAGATGCCTACCCGCTTGACGATACCGACTTCTTGGGCTTGAGCTGGGATGTGTTGAAACGAGGGGATCGCTTCATGAACATACAGTCCTTTGCCGTAGTCAACATGTTCAACTATCCCAATTTTCAGGATCCGATCATCAATGCGATGGCTGCTGATTCCATGGGAGATAGATACACAGAGGGTAATATCTACCACACCTCTGCCGTGTATCAGGACAAGATCTCCAACCTGACTTATTTCATAGCCGGTGGCTGGAGCCAAACCGATCCAGGTGGAACTGGTATGTTCAACGACTATGCCACCTCCATGATCCCGCAGGCAGACGGTACCTATCTGCCCAATCCCCAGTGGCGCCCCAACACCAATGCTGAAAACGGTTACTCTGTTTATGCTGGACTGCGGTACGACCTGGACAGTGCCGATCTGAAGTTTGGTATGGAGTATAACTATGGTTCCGAGTACTGGATTGCCTTTACTCCCGGGCATGACGACCTCTACCTCTCCAAGCTGAGTACCCGAGGCCAGGTCGCTGAGATCTATATGATCTACGACCTGCCTGCAGGCGAAGTACTCTCCAAGTACGGCAGCGCATTCCTCCGTTTTGGCTACCAGCATTACTGGTATGATTACAGCGGGGTTGACTGGAACATAAAGCCGTATGATACCGATGATGCCATGATGATGTCTGCTGCCTATATGATTGCTGGCCAGACTGGTGGACTGATGCCGATCGAAAGTGCAGATCAGGTGTATGTGACCCTGGATGTATTCTTTTAGACCTGAAAGTAGCTGATAATACAGTCCAACAAACAGAGGGGAAGCCGCAAGGTTTCCCCTTTTTTTATCCGTTCCTCTGAGACCAGACATTATGATCAGCAGACAACAGGGTCACACAAGAGGGAATATGGCATGGTACAGCTCAGACCTCCTTGCTGTCCCCCATGGAATGTTCTGTTGCCACGGAGGAATCAGTAGAATGCCTTATACGTCCCTGAACCTGAGTTACGGTGTTGGCGACAGGGAAGCTGCAGTCCTGGCAAACAGGCAGCTTCTTAAAACAGAACTGGAGGTAGAATATCTTGCATCCGCCAGACAGGTGCATGGCGATAGGGTTTTTACAGTCAGCACGTCGATCACACAGGACCTGGAGTTTAAGGATTGCGATGCCCTGATCACTAACCAGCCTGGTATCGGTCTGATGATCCAACAGGCTGACTGTCAGGCTATCCTGTTGCACGATCCAGTACAGGGAGCAATAGCAGCCATCCACAGCGGTTGGCAGGGCAGTGTTCGCAATATTATAACAAAAACTATAACCGCGTTGATTGAAGGATTTGGAAGCAGAGCCAAAGATATCAGGGCGGTTATCAGCCCCTCACTGGGATCATGCTGCGGGGAATTCAAAAACTATGCGCAGGAACTTCCTGTTGCTTTTCACTGCTTCCAGGTCAACCCCAACTATTTTGATTTTTGGGCTATCAGCCGTGACCAACTGCAACGTGTCGGAATAACAAGGGAGAACATTGAGATTTGCGCGATATGTACTGTCTGCAACAGAGACTTTTTTTCCTATCGCAGGGCTGGAAGGGAGGGGAATCGGATCACTGGAAGGAATGGATCAATGATAATGCTGCCCAAAAACGATTTATCCGCAGATTACGCAGACAGCGCAGATTAAAAATACGGCATCCTGCATCATTTCCCTTAACGGTAACCACAGCAATGGTGCGCACAGCGCACCCTACCTGCCTATTTCCCTGTAGTTTTCGGAGTCTGCGTTACCGTAGGGTGCGCTGTGCGCACCAACAGATAGCAGTAAAGAAAAGCCACTTCATCTTTGTATCATCTTGCTGTTATCTGCGTCATCTGCGTAATCTGCGGATAACTCAAAATCACACACAAGCGGAGCATGATCAGAAAACACAACCCCGGGAATAGAAAAATCTTTCACCCGCAGCTCCTCACTATGGAGGATATAATCTAACTGACGGGTGGGGGCATGGCTGGGATGGGAGGGCTTTCCCTCTGTATTGGCACTGCGCAGACCAGTGGCGGCAAGAAAAAGCTCCAGCTCCTGATCGCCCCATAAGACATTAAAATCTCCTGCCACAATAACAGGTCCCTCTGCCTTGCGCACAATCTTATAGAGCTGTTCCAGCTGGTTCTGCCGATTATGGTAGGTAAGGGAAAGATGTACGATAAAGATGGTTACGCACTCAGTTCTGGCCTCTATCACCAGCCGTTTTACCCCCTGCCGGAAGAAGTGAAACCGATGCTCAAGGATATCCTCTCTTGCAAGCAGGGCATTTCCCTGATTACCCAGCACTGGCACCCGCTGGTGAAAGGAATTCTGGCGGTACTTTGACTCAATTACATGGTTATAACCCAGTTTCCTGGCCATGGTTTCAGCCTGACAGCAGTTGCCGGTACGAAAGGAACCGGAATCCACCTCCACCAGCCCTACCAGGTCTGCACCACAGTCGCTGATAAAGGAGACAATCCGGTCATAATTATCAGTTGACCGCTTCAGGTAGCCGGAATAGGGCAGCGGCAGATGAAACCTGGCCCCGATCCCTGCTCCATAACGGATATTATAGAGTAAAAATCGCATTGCTGCTTCGACCCAATCCAAAGACCCCTTTACTGTCAGAACTGAAGGCAGGATTGACTCCCTTTCTGCTGCTGCGTTTTACCGACCCGGCACTGTTCCCGTTGGCACTGTTCCCGTTGGCACTGTTCCCGTTGGCACTGTTCACTTTGGCAGGGTTAACCGGTGTCAGGGCAGGACGAGCAGCGGCTTTGGCATCAACAAAGAGCGAGACATCCACCGGTTCTCCCCCCATGGACTCCTGATGCATCCCCATGAAACAGGAACAACTGTGAAAATAACTCTTGCGACGCAGCCAGACAGGCACCTGTTTGCTTTGAAACTTTTCAAATGCGGGCAGATTGACAAACAGGGTGGTAATCTGATCCTTGATCATCCGTTTCAGATTCAGGCGATGGGCAAAGGTCTTGTTCAACTCTCCCCGGATCTCTTTTGAAAGGCGATGATAGCCGGGTCCTTTCAGCTCCCTGCCCATCAGCTCAAATCGTCTCAGAGCCCAGGGCAGCAGGAGCAGGGCAAAGAGCAGGGAATCGTCGATCTTCACCCTGCCCTTCTGAACCGGCTCACCATAGAGTCGGTCTATCACTGCCAGCAGCGAACTCAACTCATCTGCCACCCGGGTACCCTCTCTACCGGAGAGGAGGGGGGCGTAAAAGGGAAACAGAACTGCGAAGACACCGGTATCAAGGGCAATCTTGAACCAGGCCCGACCATTGCCGCCGTGCAGATCCTTGAGTAGTTCATCCCTGATGCGGGAGGGGGGGCAGAGATCCAGTTTATCCACATGCCTGGTAATGGCATCCCGGCTTGCGGACTCAATCCTGAAATCATTACGGGCCGCATGACGGATGGCGCGCAGCATACGAACTGGATCACGGGTTATGCGCTGGTCAGGATCCCCTACAATGCGGATGACCCCGCTACGGAGATCCTCAACCCCGCCCACATAGTCAATAACGGTCTTGTTTTCAATCTCATAAAAGAGAGAATTTATAGTCAGATCACGGCGAAAGGCATCTTCTTCCAGGGTGCCGAAAGTGTTATTGGCGGGCAGTACCTTATCCGACTCCTCAAACTCACTACGGGAGCGCAGGGTTGAAACCTCTACAATCTTGTTGCCATGAAAAAAGACCTGCACCAAGCGAAAACGACGGCCAATGGTGCGGGAATTGCGAAAGAGTTTACGCAGTTGCCCGGGACGGGCATTGGTAGAGATGTCAAAGTCCTTGGGTTGATTGCCAAGGTACAGATCACGTACTCCACCGCCCACCAGGTAGCCTGAATATCCACCATCCCGCAACCGGTACAGCACCTTGAGTGCTTCCCGGTCAAGATCCTGCTCCCGAATAGGATGCTCCCCTTCCGGGATAACGGTGCCTTGCTCCTGCACGTCATGCTCTGCTAAATTTCTATCCTCAGTCATCTGTCCTCCGGAGTCTTCGTTTCACTCCGCTTACCCAGCTTCTGATGTCTGTCTTCTGTCTTCTGATTTCTGGCTTCTGGCTTCTGATACGCCGCCTCAGCATCCTCCACAAACTGACGAAAAATCTCCTTCACCGGCAGGATAGAATCCATCTTCCAGGCATTGGCACCGCAGAACACCAGACCGTTATCCACGTCACCGGTACAGGATGCCATCAAGCGGTCGTTAATACAGTATTTATAGCTGCATTTTTTCAGACATTTGAACTTGCATTTTTCCGTGGAAACGTCTTCACCCCGTTCCATCCGCTCAACAAACTTTGTCCTGATGGCTCGTCCGGTCATGCCAACCGGTGACTCAACATTGATAATATCCTTTTGTTGTGCCTTGAGGTAGGTCTCTTTAAACTCCTGGGAGACCGAACACTCATCACTGAGGACAAAACGGGAGGCAATCTGGACTCCATCAGCCCCATACTCGCCCATCATAATCTCCGCCATCTCAGCACCGGTTGTTATACCGCCTGCAGCGATGAGCGGAACCTTGGTGATTGCCTTGCGAATGTCAGGAAAGAGATCCCTCAGCAGTACATCCGTACCCAGATGTCCGCCTGCCTCAGCCGCCTCAACTACGATGGCAGCAGCACCAAGCCTTTCTGCGAGACGGGCAAAGTTGACGGACGAAACAATGGAGACAATGGGAACATTATGCTCTTTGCCGATCTTGAAGACATCCCTGGAAAATCCCGCCCCGGTGATAATCATATCCACCCCGGCTTCGATAGAACCAATCAACAGTTCATGAAAACCCTTCATCGCAAACATGATGTTGACTGCAATAATCCCGTCAGTGGCCTCCTTGGCCTTGCGGATATCCGCCTGCAGTTCCTTGACCGGCAGACCGGAACCGCCGATTGTGCCGATACCACCGCACTCGGCCACGGGAATTGCAAGATCTGCGGTTGATACACGGATGGACATCCCCCCTTGAATAAGGGGAACAGGGGCAACAAAGGTGCCTATTTTGAGTTCATGGAGTTTCATTTATTCTCCTGGATTTTCGTTTGCTCATATTTTTGCTCAATTATTTTTGCTCAACAATTTTTTGCTCAACAATTTTTTGTTCAACAATTTTTGTTCAATAATTTTTGTTCAATAATTTTTGTTCAATAAAACTCGATAATAACTGATAATGCTACGCTACCGCTTCTTTGTCAAGTGGCGAAGTGGCAATTTATAGTACAACTAATATAAGATATTACCACAAACGAACGACATCGGCTTGACTTTTCCCGGTAAAATAGATTAAAATCAGCAATTCTGTGTCTGTTATCTCGCCTCAAGCCAGCTACTCCTTTATAGTATAAACGCTGGCTTGAGGCGAAAAAATATATCAAAATAATCATCAGGAATAGAAAAAATTTTGAAAATCAAAGCCATAAACGGTTTTAAAGATATCCTGCCCGAAGAGGTTGCCCTCTGGCGACAGCTCGAAACAACAGCCCGTGAAATCTTTCGCTGTTTCGGGGTGGAGGAGATTCGACTGCCCATCCTGGAAAAGACTGAACTCTTTGCCCGCTCTATCGGAGGCACCACTGATATAGTTGAAAAGGAGATGTACTCCTTTACAGATAAAGGGATTACCTTGCGGCCCGAGGCCACGGCCTCCCTGCTGCGAGCCTATATCCAGCACGGATTCCATGTCCGACAGCCGGTACAGCGGCTCTTTACCATCGGCCCAATGTTCCGCCATGAACGACCACAAAAGGGACGGCAGCGGCAGTTTCACCAGATTGACATTGAGATTATCGGAGGAGAAGAACCAGCCATTGATGCCGAGCTGATGGCCATAGGCCAGCTTTTTCTTACCCGGCTCAACCTTGAGGTCAGCCTGGAGATCAACTCTCTGGGCTGCACCCGTTGCAGGCCCGGTTTTCGCAAATCCCTGATTCAGTACCTGAACGATTACAAAGAACAGTTGTGCGATGACTGTAAACGAAGACTCAACTCCAACCCTTTGCGGGTACTGGACTGCAAAAGTCGAACCTGTAAGGCACTGGTTCAAGACGCTCCATCCATCCTGGACAGCCTCTGTGATGATTGCGACCGTCATTTCAGTACGGTACAGGAGCATCTGGACAACCTTGGTGTGGTCTATACCTTAAACCGCTTCATGGTGCGCGGACTGGATTACTACTGCCGAACGACCTTTGAATTCCTGACCAGTGACCTGGGAGCACAGGCGGCAGTGGCGGCAGGCGGTCGCTATGACGGTTTGATTGAACAGCTTGGCGGCCCAAAGAATACACCTGGTATCGGCTTTGCCATGGGTATGGAACGGCTGACCCTGCTCATGGAACAGCAGCAAAAGGAAACCGTACCTGTGCGTGCGAACATCTTTGTCGCTGCCCTGGGAGAAGCCGCAATCAAACACGGCAGCTCTCTGATATACCAGCTGCGTAAACTCGGCCTACGGGCGGACATTGATTATAAAGATCGCAGCCTCAAGGCGCAGATGAAACAGGCTGGCCGGACAAATGCTCGCTTTACCCTGATTATAGGGGAGCAGGAGCTTGAGCAGCAAAAGGGTATCCTCCGTAATATGGACACTAAGGAGCAGACCCCTTTTCCCTTACTGGAATCAACAGAACATCAGGCAGAACAACTGAGACAACTGATACGGACATCGTAAACATACTTTAATTCTATGTTGATTATTGGACATTTTTCAAGAACAACACAGCGGTTTCGAGTATTGAGTTGTGAGTTATGAGTATTGAGAAAAAGCCGTGCGAACCCTCTTTCCTCATACCTCAAACCTCAAATCTCAAACCTCATAACTAATAACTCATAACTCACAACTAATACAATGGACACAATGGGAGCGCTGAGGCGCACACATAACTGCAATATACTTGGCACTGACAACCTGGATCAGGAGGTCACCCTCATGGGCTGGGTTCTTCGCCGCCGCGACCACGGCGGGGTTATCTTCATTGACCTGCGCGACCGCTGGGGCATCACCCAGGTGGTCTTTAACCCGGAGATCAATCCCGAGGTTCATACCAAGGCGCATCAGGTGCGCTCGGAATGGGTGCTGGCCGTCAAGGGAAGGGTGGAACGCCGCCCCGGCAATATGGCCAACCCCAAGCTGGTCACCGGTAAAATTGAGGTGCTGGTCGATGAACTGGCTATTCTCAACACCAGCAAGACCCCGCCCTTTCCCCTGGACGAGGTCAGCGAGGTCTCAGAAAACCTCCGCCTCCAGTACCGCTATATGGATCTGCGTCGCCCGGAAATCGCCGCAAACCTGATCATGCGCCATAAGGCGGTGCAGGCGGTACGCAACTTTCTCAGCTCCAATGATTTTTTGGAGATCGAGACCCCGATGCTCACCCGCTCAACCCCGGAAGGGGCTCGGGATTACCTGGTACCCAGCAGGGTCAATGCGGGTAAGTTCTATGCCCTGCCCCAGTCACCGCAGCTCTTTAAACAGATGCTGATGGTCTCGGGTATGGATCGTTATTTCCAGATCGTCAAGTGTTTTCGTGACGAAGACCTGCGTGCGGATCGGCAGCCGGAGTTCACCCAGATTGATATGGAGATGAGCTTTATCAATGAAGAGAATATCATCGAAATCAGCGAGGGCATGGTCAAGGAGGTCTTTAAGGAAGCCCGGGATATTGACTTGACCCCCCCCTTTAAACGGATGACCTATGCCGAGTCCATGGACCGCTTTGGCACTGACCGCCCTGACACCCGTTTCGGCTTTGAGCTGACCGAACTGACCGAAACCCTGCGTGGATGCAGCTTCAAAGTCTTTAACTCAATCATTGAAAAGGGCGGTTCAGTCAAGGCAATTAACGCCAAAGGATGCGCCTCCTTTTCCCGCAAGGATCTGGACAACCTCACCGACTTTGCCACCTCCTACGGAGCAAAGGGCATGGCCTGGATCAAGATCAAGGAAGACAAGTGGCAGTCGCCCATCACCAAGTTTTTCAGTGAAGATGAGCTGGCAGCCATGGGTAAGGCTCTGAATGCCCAGCCCGGCGACCTGATTCTCTTTGGCGCAGATTCCAAGGCCATTGTCAATCAGGTGCTGTCGGAACTGCGCCTGGAACTGGCTCGCAGGCTTGATCTCATGGATAAAGATACCTTTAACTTTCTCTGGATCACTGATTTTCCTCTGGTAGAATATGACACGGAAAGAAAACGTCATTCATCGGTGCATCACCCCTTTACCGCTCCCCAGGAAGAGCAACTGGAAATGCTGGATGTGGATCCGGCCAAGGTCAACAGCCGGGCTTACGATCTGGTGCTTAATGGCAACGAACTGGGGGGCGGCTCCATCCGTATCCATACCCCGGAGGTGCAGGAAAAGGTACTCAAGGTACTGGGCATCGATGCTGAAGAGGCAGAGGACAAATTCGGATTCCTCCTCAACGCCCTTAAATTCGGAGCCCCGCCCCATGGCGGCATCGCCTTTGGCGTGGATCGACTGCTGATGGTTCTCACCGGTTCAGACTCCATCAGGGACGTGATCGCCTTCCCTAAAACCCAAAAGGCTACCTGCCCGCTTACCGATGCACCGGCTTCTGTGGCTCGTAAACAGCTTACCGAGCTGCATCTTCGGCCTGACTGGAAAGAGGACACAGGAGACAGGAAAAAGGAAACAGACAACTAACCGCAGCAGGTCGGGTCAGGATACCGCACCATCTCCTGACCCGATGCAGACCGCTTTATTTCATACTGGTTGAATTTATGGCAAAAATATTTGTTTCAGAAATCGTAACCGTTCACCTGGATATTTTTTCTTACAGCACGAGGAATGACTACTTGATACTTGGGTGATACTTTGACTGTTTGCATGACAAACTCCTATCGATTGAATTGTTGTTTTACATTAACATGAATGCGCAACATAACCGCTGTTTCCCTGCAACACTTCCTGTCCTGACACCACACTTATGTTGAAATGCTCGCAACACCGCTGTAACAGAACTGTTGAACGATTAAAGACAGATAAAAAATGTATCATCACAAAACACAAAATAACAATATGTTACCTGTACTGCATTGCAAAAATGATATTTTCTTCAAATTGTGGCACGGGGTCTGCAAGGTAAGAGACAAAGAAAACGAAATTACTTCAAAACACAGACGGAGGACACCATGACAACTGCAAACACAAATACCGCAACACAGACAAATAGCACGGAAGTCAACTACGAAATCTCAAAATTTGCCTTAAATGTTGGAATCGGCATGGCAGCACTGATAGGAATCTGGGGCGCAGCTTGTATGATCGGCGGCCTGGCAGCAAACGGCGCAGTTGGAATGGCAGCAGGATTCCTGGGAGCGGTAATGGGAGTGTAGTTTTAACCCGCAGGTGAGACCACAGAACAGGCTGGAAAACATCAGTTTTCCAACCTGTTTCACGATAGGAAGTACGCAGTATAGATTAATCGAACAATAACCGAAAAATCAAATATTTCATTCAATATAAGGAGAATTATCATGGCCGCTCAGAGTAAACAGATGAATACAGCAGGAAAAGTAGTACTTGGTTTTGGCGCACTGGTGGGATTATGGGCAACAGCAGCATTGATCGGTGGATTGAGCCAGACAGGCTCGATAATGGAACTGGCTCGTCAGTACATGACCGCCACCGGAATGATCACCCCGCTGCATACCCTGGTTGATTACTACACCCATATTAAAGGT
>DAOVTM010000244.1 GCA_030633145.1 Desulfobulbaceae bacterium | reverse complement strand
TAAATTTACTATATTCTTAATTAGTTACAACATGGTCGGTCACATGACAACTAAGAATTATCTTAAAGGTTACCGCATATTCGTATGTAAGCCTTAGCAACCTAAACACCAACCGTTTGTTATTTAACACTTTTTATCCTCCCCAAAATCCGTTAAAATCAGGAAAGTAGAACGAACATTCAGTTGGTTGCAGAGGAAATTCAGAAGATTGGCTGTGCGATGGGAACGAAGAAGTCGTTATTGGCTCGGCTTTATCCAGCTTGCACTGAGTTTAATGTGGCTGGAAAGGATCTTGTTATGAGTAACTTGTGGTTTTTCCTGCAATAAGGTGATGATTTTTGATTCATGGTAGATCGGATCAAGAAGATCACAGTCACGATCTATTAATTTTCTACTTTAAAAGCAGAAAATAGTTTATTTTTACTTTTTTATTTTACTTTTTAATTGAATAATTGTAGTTTTAATGAAATTACTATAGTGTCCAGCGGAATTGGCTGTATTACCTGATAATTCTTTTTGATCTCAACGTGGTGCTACTAACAGGCAACCCCTTGAATATCATTTTTTGGATAGATTCTTGGAATAGACCAGATTTGCTAAGGTCATTAAAAATTGTATAGCCACCCTCCCTGTCCTTCCTCGGACAGGGGCAAACAGGGCGGCTCGTATCCAGACTCCGGTGAGGCTGAGGATTTTGTGAACCCGTAATAACTAATAAAATACGGACAAAATGCTTTACCGACAGCAGAAGGACAACATAATTGGAGGTGCATTGTGGCACAATCAACAGTAAGAACAAAAGAAATTATTGCAAAGTACGGAACCCATGAAAATGATACCGGATCACCTGAGGTGCAGGTAGCCCTGCTCTCTGACCGGATCACCTACCTGACCGATCATTTCAAGACCCATTCCAAGGATCATCATTCCCGGCGTGGTCTGTTGAAAATGGTTGGACAACGGCGCAGTCTCCTGCAGTATCTCAAGAACAAAGATGTCAATCGCTACCGGGATCTGATTCAGAGACTTGGTATCCGTAAGTAAGCAAGAAGTAAGTAACAAGTAAGCAAGCAAGCTAAAGTAAACAGGGAGTTTACATGTATAAGAAAGTTGAAGTCGAGATTGGAGGCCGCACTATGGCCTTTGAGACCGGCAAATTGGCAAAACAGACCAGCGGTTCCGTGGTTGTATCCTGTGGTGATACCATGGTGTTGGTTACTGCCGTGGCAGAAAAAAAGAGCAAAGATATGGGCTTTTTGCCTTTGACCATTGAGTATCAGGAGCGGATGTATGCGTCCGGTCGTATCCCCGGCAACTATTTTCGCCGTGAGATCGGTCGCCCTTCGGAAAAGGAAATCTTGACCTGTCGTCTCATTGACCGTCCCCTGCGCCCGCTCTTCCCGAAAGGTTATATGTCCGAAACACAGGTGATCACCACCGTGTTTTCCGCTGACGAAGAAATTGATCCCGATATCCTGGCTATGAACGGTGCCTCTACGGCCCTGGCCATCTCAGATATCCCCTGGAACGGGCCGGTTGCCTCCTGCCGGGTGGGCTATGTTGACGGAAATTACGTCCTTAACCCCACCAAGAGTGAACTGGACAAATCCGCCATGAACCTGGTGGTGGCTGGTACAGAAGCCGCAGTCGTGATGGTGGAAGGCCGAACTGGTGAACTCAGTGAAAAGGTGGTACTTGAAGCGATTTTCTTCGGCCATGAAGGAGTTCAGCCTCTGATTGAGATGCAGAACAGCCTGGCTGCTGAAATCGGTAAGGAAAAACGTGAAGTTGTTCCTCCTGAGGTCAACGAGCCGCTCAAGGCCAAGATCGAAGAACTGGCCGCTGCTGGAATGGAAGAGGTGGTAACCACTGCTGATAAGATGGATCGTGGCAGCCGTTACGATCAGTTAAAGGAAGAGGTACTGACAGCTCTTGATGAGGAGCTATACAAGGATGAGCGTGAAGTCTCTAACCTCCTGTCTGCCTATAAGAAAAACATCATGCGCAGCCGGATCGTAGAGCAGGGACAACGTCTTGACGGACGTGGTTTTACTGATGTACGAGCCATTTCTTGTGAAGTAGGGGTACTGCCCCGAACGCATGGTTCAGCCCTGTTTACTCGTGGCGAGACTCAGGCCATGGTGGTTGCTACCCTGGGTTCCGAACGGGATGAGCAGCATGTGGAATCCCTCAGCGGTGACAGCTATCGCCGTTTTATGCTCCACTACAATTTCCCTCCCTTCTGTGTGGGCGAGGTTCGTTTTCTGCGCGGTCCCAGCCGTCGCGACATCGGACACGGAACCCTGGCTCGGCGCGGCCTTGAGTCTGTCCTGCCCCTGCCTGAGGATTTTCCCTACACCATGCGGGTCGCATCTGAGGTGCTGGAGTCCAATGGTTCCTCTTCCATGGCCACGGTCTGCGGAACCAGTCTGGCCCTGATGGATGCTGGTGTACCGATTAAGGCACCGGTTTCCGGAGTTGCCATGGGACTTATCAAGGAGGGTGACAAGGTGGTTGTACTCACCGATATCCTTGGTGACGAGGATCATCTTGGCGATATGGACTTCAAGGTGGTGGGTACTGGCGAAGGTATCGTTGCCCTGCAGATGGATATTAAGATTGATGGTGTTGATCGTCAGATCATGTCTGATGCCCTGGCTCAGGCCCGGGATGGTCGTCTTCACATTCTGGAGAAAATGGAAGAGGCCATTGACACCCCGCGAGCCGAGGTTGCCTCCCATGCACCCAAGTATGTGACCATCAAGATTCATCCTGATAAGATCCGTGATATTATCGGCCCTGGTGGTAAGGTTATTCGCGAGATGACTGCCGAGTTTGACTCCAAGATCGATGTGGAGGACGATGGAACTATCAAGATCTTTTCCAAGTCTAACGAGTCAGCTGCTGCCCTGCTGGAGCATATCGAAGGAATGACCGCCATGCCTGAGATCGGCAAGATCTATAACGGACTGGTGCGCACCATCAAGGATTTTGGTGCCTTTGTCCAGATTATGCCCGGAACTGACGGCATGGTACACATCTCTGAGCTGGCCGATCACCGGGTCAACAAGGTCACTGATATCTTGAAGGAAGGGGATAAGGTCAAGGTCAAGGTTCTTGACATTGACGGGCGTGGTCGCATCCGCCTCAGCCGTAAGGCTGCCCTGGAAGAAGGTGAGAAGTAGATTTGATTGAGAAGTGATTTGAACAATCTCGATGAATAATCTCTAAGGCACAGTCTGCGATTTTGCAGATACTGTGCCTTTTTTTTCAATATTTTTCTATAAGATTTTTTTTAAAAAAATTGTTGACCATGGCTCACGTTTTTTCACAGGAAATACAAGATTTTCTCAGCCGCAGGATAGCAGAAGCGGAAAAGGGAAAAGAGTCGGCAGGAGCCAGTGGTGATATATCGTTACAGTCTTATTATGATGGGAAGCTGCTGGAGTTGCACAATTTTCGGCACTACCTCACCGATAACATTGACTTGAAAACCCATAAATATTACTGAGTTGCCATGTCACACACCTACCTGATTGACCTCTACCAACTGATTGAGCAACGCAAGCAGGAGGCGGAAAAGGAACTCCAGACAGAGTCATCTGCTCCCATTGCAACACGGCTTCAGCAGGGACGTTTAGATATACTGACGGAGTTTAAATCGTTTCTTGTGCAAAATTATCACCATAAACTGCCCCGGCGTATTCGGAGCAGGTATGCGGAATAAGCACAACAGTGAATGCAACCCTGCCCGGCCAACTGTACGCCATAGCCGCCACCCTGTTGCTATGGGTCTATTTCACAGTTGGCTTTGCGCTCATTTTCCTTGTCCCCTACCTTGCTGCCTGGCTCTTTGCCAGGGATCGAGAGTCAGCCTTCCAACAGTTGAACTGTCGTTTTTATCGCAGGCTGTTTCTCCTTATCCGCTGGCTCATGCCCCGTCATAGATGGCAGATCGACAACTCCCTCAAGGAAATCAGAGGGGCAGTCATTGTCTGCAACCATCTCTCCTATCTTGACCCGCTGATTATGATCTCTCTGTTTGATCGACATAAAACCGTGGTCAAGGCCAGGTTTTTCGCTGTTCCAATCTTTGCCTGGTTCGTAAAAACAGCAGGCTATCTTCCCTCAACAGCAGAGGGAGACTGCGGTGCCATCATGATTGCACAGATGGAAAACATGGATCAATTTCTCGCAGCTGGGGGCAACCTCTTTATCTTTCCCGAAGGAACCAGAAGCCGCAACGGCAGGCTCAATACCTTTAACAGGGGTGCCTTTAAAATAGCCCGTCTCTGTCAAGCCCCGCTCAAGGTGCTTCGCATCTGCAACAGCGATAAACTCTACACGCCTGGAAAATTTGTCTTTAATACCGGCCTATACAACACCATCAGCGTAACCCTGGTTGGAGAGATCAATCCTGATTATCAGGAAAAAATGCCTTCTGCTCAGGAGCTGGAACAACAGGTGTGGGCAATTTTAAGCAGGGACTAAGGCACCTGTCGATGTATATTTCGGCTACCAACTTTAGCCGGGACATTTCTTCACTCCCTCTCGTTCCCACGCTCCAGCGTGGGAACGGAAACTGGACGCTCCAGGTAAGCGAGCTTGCGAGACTCCGTCTGTCTCGCATCGACCGCTGGAGCGGTCATTCATAGTTCCCACGCAGGAGGTAAGCGAGCCTGCGAGACTCCGTCTGTGGGAACCAGAGGACGACAAGAGTTATCTATTTGAAATTACGTCTTGTCCCGCCTTAAGTTGGTAGCCACCCTTTTGACATCAGTGGTGCTGGCCTGCTCGTAAGGTTGTATATTTTGCAGGGTGTCCATTATTAACATAGTCCTATACCTTTGCATTGCTTTTCATTAAGCAAATCTGTAACAACTGCTTTATTACTTTCATGAAGGGTGTTAAAAATCGAGAAAATATATTCAGGATTAGCAAAGTTAGTTACAGGTTGCCCCTGCGTGAAATGAAACTGGACATTGTGATCAATCGTGGTGGTGATACCCGTAGGTAGCCGTTACATTGGTGCTAAGGTTGAGGATATTCAGTTGCCTGCCATCTGCAATGCCTGTGTCCTGGAACCACCCCTGGTGTACATGCCATAGAGTGCCTGCTTCAACAGCCTGCCTTGTTAGATACCTTGATTCGGGATTGAAAACCAAGTTGATACTATATTTTTCCTCTGGATCTTCGATGAAACGATCCACAGTTTGTAATGTCAAATGGTGTACAGGATTTTGATCATCTGCTCCAACATTAATAACGTGAACCAAATCGTCAATCGCCTGGGGAGAGATTTCTTCCCATCTTGTATATTCAAAGCAGGTAATGATTATATTATTGGCATCTGCTTTAAGTGACCATGCAGGTTTTTTTTCTTTCTTCAGTTGTTTTAAAGAAACACCTGCTTGAAATTCAGTCATCTTAGAACCACTATTTTCCGTACGCATTTGTACAACTTTGATCGGGGAAAATAATGGATATCTTTTTGCTAAAGACTGTTCGAGCGTAAGGAGAAATTCTACGGAAGATTGAGAAAATGGACGTTCAAATACAACAGCCTCAATAGCATGATTTCCGCTTATTGGTCGACCCATTTTAAGTTCTGATTCCTGTTGAAAAGGTATTTTTTAAAAGCCCTCTGTTATCTTTACGCATATCAGAATAACAAAGTCAATAATTGAACGCTGTATATGCCGTTAAATTTATTTTTAAACAAGTTGTTTTCCTCGTTTGACAGCCGGTTTGAGTATCTCAAAATATTCTAATAGAACAAGGTGGAGGAGGTATTTCCTTTAAAAGAGGATGTGGGAAAATATGTTCTTTCACACGGAAGTCAGAAACTGCCCAGGCGTTTGTTGATGGTACCATGTAAATCAACTCTACTTCTTTTTCGGCTTTGATCGAGCCTCAACCCGGTTTGCAGCATCAAAGATGGCATACATACTCAATTGGGCTACCAACTTTAGCCGGGACATTTTTTAACCTCCTCTCGTTCCTACGCTCCAGCGTGGGAACGGAAACTGACGATCCAGCGTCTCGCATCGACCGCTGGAGCGGTCATTCAAAGTTACCACGCAGAAGCGTGGGAACCAGGGGAGGTTGTTCCGGTTCGGCCAGCGTCCTTTGCTGTCTGCTCCTATGTGGCCGCAATAAATATGTCCCAGCTCATG
>DAOVTM010000135.1 GCA_030633145.1 Desulfobulbaceae bacterium | reverse complement strand
TTTTTACTATTTAGACACACATAGTGAAAATTATAAAAATGGTCATTTATAGAAAATTTACCAAAATATCAATCTGCTCTATCGTGTTAATTTTATGTGATAATTTTGTCAACATTTAAAATTCGAAAACTTGAGTATATATTATTATGAAAATTCCCTGCGCAGATCGTCTCGTTTTTATAGTTACAGGTTTATCTTTTCTTCAACCAGCACTAACCGGAATACAATTTTATAACTTAACACTTGTTGCATCAGCTTTGGTACTGGGATCACGCTTTCATCTTACAGAGATTAGCTATATGTGGTTGAAAGAAAAGGCCGTGAGTACGTTATCATATTTTTTTTCTCATGCAAAGATATCCACACCAGAAATGCAACGGCTATATTTGCTTCAAACGATGAATATTTATGATATATCAGGCGGTTATTTTATTATTGATGATACTATGAAGCATCATACCAAGTTTTGTAAATGGATTCACGGTGTTTTCTTTTTGTTTGATCATGCTGCAAATACGAACCTCAAGGCTGCCTGCATCGTTTTTCTCTACTACAGTGATGGTGGTATAATCAAATTTCCTATTGCTTTTCGTACATATTACAAAGAAAATGATCAATCAGTAAAATGGCAAAATGATGAACAAAATAAAACTATTAAGAAATATGATCTTGCCATTGAAATGATGGAATGGGCAATAGAAATTGGTTTTCCAAAATGTACAGTTCTTGCTGATTCATGGTTCTGCACAGGGCCATTCATTAAACAACTTCAAGGTATGAAATTAAACTATGTCCTTGAGGTTAAAGCCAATTATAAAGTGAAAATCAGAAGCAAATCACCTAAATACACACCCACTGGAAGGCTTGCTAAAAATCAAACTGACAAAGTTGAATTATCTAATTTTTTCAGTACAGTAAACTCCTTTATACGGTGCGGTTTCCCAGCAGATCTGGATACAGATCGCAAAGAAAAAGTACTTTACATAACCAAGGTTTCGACGGTTCGATTTAATTCAATACCTGGAAAACATCGAGTCGTCGAGAGCCAAATACCCGAAACTCAGACCTACAAATATCTTCTCACCAACAGTCTCACTTGGGAGGCCAAAATGATTATCTCAACATACAGCCATCGCTGGGTCATTGAGGAATTTTTCAAGAATGCAAAGCAATTTTCAGATATGGAGGGAGCCACTCTCAGGAGTAAACAAGGGGTAACACTATCGTTATGCCTGGTGTCCTGGATTGACTTCCTCCTCCATTTAGAAAATTATAAGCACTGCGTTACTGATAAATCCCCAAAGGAATCATTAACGATTCCCTCAATAATCCGCAAGGCACAACATGAGAATATGATGGTCTTTGTGAAGCGAGTACAAGAAGACAATGATTTTGTTAAAAAATGGTCTGACGTTACCCATGAACGAATTTATCGAAAACGCAAGAAACACAAAGAGTTAGTAACTCTTGACTGTGCGGACGATGCTGACCACTGTAAAGCTGCTTAGCAAGATATGTTCCATTTTACTCTATCCAACAGAACTATTTTTCGAAAACTTGAATATATAGATCCTCTGGGTTTTGCCGTTATTGTCTGTGAAGACCAGAGGATAATTTTGGTAAATGCCGATTCGGACGTTGGTTGACGCATGGAGAGGGGGAACAGTCAGGCTAGTGATCATAAAAAATGCAGCCAGGACGGGAAGAATTTTGTTCTGTATATCTATAGTTATAGATGGCATGTTTTATATCCGTCTGCGGTTATTTATTTCCAGTTCCTTCACCATTTGAACATATCACCCTTCGGGCGGATTTAACTCGTTGATGTGGGTCGGACTTCAGCCGACAAAAGCTCACAGATTGGCAAAATGTCGGACTAAAAGCAAAATGGTGATTTACTCTCGTTCCCACGCGTTGCGTGGAAACGAGTAACGAGTAAAAAATGGAAATTCCTATGCTATCCTGTTATAACCCGATCCCTGCCGGATTCCTTAGCCTGATACAGCAGCTTGTTTGCCGCAACAATAATGGTTTCCAGGGATTGTTCAGGAACCGGAACCATAGTTGTAACCCCCAGGCTGAGACTGACAACAAGAGCTACTTCGGACTGGCTATGAGGAATCCCTAACTCTCGAATTGCCTTGTGAATTTCTTCAGCAACAACAGTGGCGCCCTTAAGATCTGTATCCGGCACGATCACTGCAAATTCTTCACCGCCATAGCGAGCAACCATATCCGCCGGTCGATGAACAGCTAGGTTGATGGCTGCTGCCACTTGTAAGACAGTCGTCACCTGCAACATGACCATAGTTATCATTATATTTTTTGAAAAAGTCGATATCACACATGATAAGAGATAAGGGGGTTGCGTCACTGGACAGCCGCTTCCATTCACGGTCAAGGGTTCGATCAAACTGTCGGCGATTGGCAATGTGGGTCAACCCATCTAAAGCTGCCAGTTGTTCCAGCTCACAGTTGGCTTCTTCCAGGGCTTTTTCAATACATTTTCGTTCTTCAATCTCATTCAAGAGCTGTATGTTCTGCTCCTGCATTTTCTTTTGCAAACGGCGCAACGTCAAATGGGTCTCAATGCGAGCCAGCACCTCTGCCGATTGAAACGGCTTGGTAATAAAATCCACCCCACCTGCCTCAAAACCTTTGACCTTGTCTGATGTCTCGTTCAGGGAGCTGATAAAGATTACCGGAATATCACGGGTGGATGGTTCTGCCTTCATTCGGGTGCAGACCTCAAATCCATTCATGCCGGGCATCATGATGTCCAGCAGAATAAGATCCGGGATGTCAGCCTGGGCAGCCTTTAAGGCAATTTCACCGGAAAATGCCGAGCGCACACGGTAGTCATATTCCTTCAACATCTGCCGGAGGACGATAAGATTTACTGGTGTATCATCTACAATGAGAATATTGCCCTTATTTGTATCGGGTGTCATTTTTTCCTCCTTAAATTCATTGTGTATCTTTTACTTATCAAGAAGTATGCCGAAACAATATCAAAGTATAGCAGTTGTAATATTAGACCGTTACGATACCGTTTACATTTAATTGGAGTGTAGAAGTGTCTAAACAAAGTGTCAGATTGACACATGTGTATAGTCACAAGTGTTCAGGCGGGGAAGGGATACAAAATGTGGACACGATAATGGCGTAAAAAAATTGAGATCGTGTCAATCTTCTTTGGGCTTGCCCTCAATACCGTACTTCAACAACTTCGTGTAAAGAGTCGCACGGCTGACACCAAGAAGGCGGGCGGCCTTGGCCTTGTTCCAGTCTGTTTTTTCCAGCATTGCCTCAATTAACTCTTTTTCGGAAACCTGTTCTTTAACCTGCACGTCTGTTGCATCCGACTTTCTTCTGGCAAATTTTTCCAGTACGGTTGCTGAAAATATTTCCGAAGGCAGATGCTCCTTGAGGATGATTTCACCTGAGCAGAGTGCGCAACCATAATGGATTGCACTTTTCAACTCACGAACATTGCCCGGCCAAGGGTATTCCAGAAAGAGTTTGGCGACATCCTCCTCAACGCCTTCAATGTTCTTATCCAGTAATTTTCTGGAAACCTGGATAAAAATGGCTGATCAGCAGAGGAGATCCTCCGTCCGCTCTCTCAAAGCCGGTAGCTGAATCAAAATACCTTTCTGACGATAATAGAGATCCTGCCGGAATTCCTTTCTGTCGACCTTTGCCGCCAGGTCGTGATTGGTTGCTGCGACAACCCGAACATCGACTTTAATAGTCTTTGAGTCACCAACCCGTTCAAATTCTTTTTGCTCAAGAAAACGAAGCAGTTTGGCATAGAACTGCGGGGAAATATCACCAATCTCATCGAGAAAAAGGGTGCCGCCTTCAGCAGCCTGGCAACGACCTATCCTGTCCTTTACTGCCCCGGTAAAGGCACCGCGTACATGACCAAAGAGTTCACTTTCCAGAAGACTCTCCGACAGGGCGGCACAGTTGACCTTGACCAGAGAGCCGGCAGCCCGGTTACCCGCATAGTGGATCGCCTCTGCAATCAGCTCCTTACCTGTGCCGCTGTCTCCGCAAATGAGCATGTTGACATCCAGGTCGGCAGTTTGTTCAAGAAGGGCGTATATCTCCTGCATCTTCTCGCTCCTGCCGATGATGTTCTGGTAGCTGTGCCGATCCAACAGGCTTTTTTCCAGTGAGGTCAGACGGGTAATATCCCTGATGGCCAGGACGGCTCCAATGGATGTATCCTGTTGCCGACTCAGCGGCGCAGTGTTCAGCACCAGGGTCTTGCCCGTATCCCCAACACAACAGCATTTTACCCTGTACTCTTTGACCGGTTGATTGTTGTTAAGGGTCTGAAACAATGCCTCGGCGCAGGGGCCGCTGCCGATCTTGATCCTGTCCTGAAATGTTTTGTCATCTCCTGGTATGCATCCACATAAAGTATCCAGCGGCCTGTTGCTGTTAATGATCTGCAACTGGTCATCGACGGTGATAATGGTGTTATCTATGCTGTCCAGGATGGCTTGCAGCATCAGATGCGCCTCTTCTTTTTCCTGGATGGCCTTTTGTAATGCCAGATGGGTGCGCACTCTGGCCAGCACCTCTTCGGTCTGAAAGGGCTTGGTGATATAGTCCACCCCGCCTGCCTGAAATGCCTTCAGGATATCTTCCGTCTCGGTCAGGGCGGGTCGTACCCGGTAGCCATGTTCAGTCAGCATCCGTCGCAACACAGTCAAATTCTCAGGCGTGTCGTCAACAATGAGGATGGTGTTTCTATTTTGTGATTATTTCATTGTTGTCGTGGTGCCTTATACCGAGTGTGATGTATTAACAGCTACAGGTAATGTTCTTTCCTGTAACCCTTTTGTCCCTCTGTAGCATAGCCGTCTCTTTTTCACCACTCCAAACCTCCGAGTAACTCTTTTACTTTAAAGCCGAGTTGCGCCAGGCACCCCCATGGCCTCAAAGAATTTGCGTGTCTTTACATCGAAATCCGGCGGTGTCTTTGTGTTGGCAAAGGGACTCACTTTTTCCCGGTTTTCCAGGGGATGTTCAGCCAGCAATGACGCACGAAGATTTCTTTGTCGCATAAAAAGCATAAACAGCAAAATACTGTCGACAAATCACTCTGCTGGAAATCGAAGAAATTACAAAAGTGAAGCTCCACCGACAGAGCCGGTGGCTTCGTGAAAATGCTGGGCAGCCTCCCCACCCTGACCGGAATTTTCGGGCTGACAGTAGCCAACGCCGCCATTGATATCCTGCTGCGCCAATATAGCTTGGAGCAGGAAGAGTAAGAGTTCCCGTACATGAACGGCGGGTTCTTTCACATACCGAAAACCTGCCGCAACAGGCAGACCATAAGAACGCCTGCTGCCATGGTGACCATGAGATTTTTCGTACTGATATAGGCCAGCAGGCAGGCACCCAGCCCTATCATGCCAGCCAGACCAGACTGAAGACCGGCAGGAACCACCAGAGAGATCAGAATCGTGCCGGGCAGGGCATCAAGAAATCTGCGAACCGGGCCTCTGTCCGGCAGGATTCCGGCAAGCAACAGGCCACCCAGGCGCAGACTGTAAGTTACTGCAGAAGCAAGGAAAATGGCAAGGATACCGCCGGGTATAAAGAGTGATTCAATCATTGCTCACAGTCTCAGCTGATTCAACGGATTCAGCTAATTTAGCAGAGACCGCCTGCCTGGTCTTGGGAAAAGCGGGGTACAGAGCTGCACAGGTCGCACCACCCAGACCACCGATGATAATATACCACTTACCCGGCAAGAGCCAGTTACCCAGCACCGCCAGCAGAGCCGCAACTCCCCAGGCAAGCAGGTCAGCTCTGCCGCGCCAGAGGCTCAGGGACAGGGCGGCAAAGACGGCAACAAAGGCAAAATCCAGGGCGTATTTTTCCGGATCCACCACAAAACCGCCCAGGATATTGCCGACAATGGTACAGCCGCACCAGCCTGTCCCCATGAGCAGTCCGCCACCAAGGAGAAAATAAGGGTCAGTCCCCCGGGTACGGTGTTCCGCCATGGTAACCGCCCAATTTTCATCGGCTACCATGTGCATCATGGCCGCCTTTGCGCCCAGTCCATATCCTTTAAAGACAGGCTGCAAGGAAGCACCAATCAACAGATAGCGCAGATTGATGATCAGTACCGCAGTCACAATTTCAGCCACCGGCAGGGGCGCAGACCACATATCCACCATGACAAACTGGGCAGAACCGGCAAAGAGAAAAATATTCATGGCCAGCATCTCTGCCCAGGTCACTCCCTGTTGTCCGCTCAATACCCCCAGCACGCTGCCGTAGGCCATGGCCGAGACCACCAGGGGAAGATTGGCCAAGGCTCCCCGGCGCAGACTTTCTTTCATCAGTTACTCCTGCTCCCAGACACCTAAAAACGATTGCAAATAGACAATTTCAGGAGCATCGTGCCACAAGCTGAAAAAAATAGCGAAATAATTCCTTAATAGTAAATTTTTTATTTCTATTCCAAGGATATTATTGTAATAATTATTTTTAATATCTGAAACCAGTCTGCGGCACTCCGTTGTCCATTTCCTGCTGCCTGTTGAGGCATACATTACAAAAGTTGGCAAAAGTTGGCAAAAAATGGCAAAAGATGGCACAAGGAGGTATAGTTTATGAGAACGTACGAGGATCTTTTCGGAATCACCTATGAACGGGGAGAAGTGGTCTTTCGCCAGGGAGATCCCGGCGACACGATGTTCATTATCCAGTCCGGCGGCGTTGCCATCAGTCAGACCCACAATAATCATGAACTCATACTGGGAATGCTGGAAGCTGGGGACATCTTTGGTGAAATGGCTCTCTTCGGCAATGAAATACGCAATGCCACCGCCACTACCCTGCAGCATACCCGTTTGCTCTCCATTTCACGCCAGTCTCTCCTGGAGCGGGTTCAGCATGACCCGGAGATACTCTACTACCTGATGCAGACCCTCTGCCGCCGGATCGACAAGACCAACCTCCTCTTGAAAAACCTGATCAAAAGTGATGAAGCGGTCAGAACCAGCATGATGCAGAACCGCCTGAAAGAGGTTATGCGCCACTCCATTCACGAGGACAGAAAAGCAGACTCCCAACCCGTACTGATCAGCAGCACGGGTTGGTCTGATATGGATAATGCGCAACAACTCACCCTTGCTGCACAGGAGACCATCTTCAATAAAGGGGACGATGGTGACACTATGTTTATCATCCTGGACGGCCTGGTGGAGATCAATCAGTCTGTGGATGACGACCAGTATGTCATCGCTTACCTGGGAGCCAACGACTATTTTGGCGAGCTGGCCATCCTGTCGGATATCAAACGGACAGCCAATGCGGTCGCAGTTCGAAAAACGACCCTTTTGCCGATCAACCGGCAGAACCTGATGGAACGGCTGCGAGAGCAACCAGACTTTAGTATAAGTATTCTGATGCTCCTGATTCAGCGGCTCCGCCGTATCATGGATGCCATGGACAAACCGGATAACCTTAACACCTACGAAAAAATCTCCATCCCCACCTTTGTCAAAAAGGATAAGACGCTCAAGGTCGGCATCTATTCCCTTTCCACCTGCAGCGGTTGCACCTCTGTCCTGGTGGATGAGCAGCGGATACTCTCCCTCATCCTTGAAAGTGCGAAGGTGGTCTATTGCCCTATGCTTATGGATACCCAGGAGTTGACCCAGGTGGATATCGCAGTGGTTGACGGCATGATTCGCACCATGGAAGACATTGAGCTGATACAGAAGATACGGGGTCTGAGCAGAAAACTGATTGCCTGGGGTACCTGCTCCTGTTTTGGCGGCATTCCCGCCATGGCCAACGGATTTGAGCTGGAAGATCTCATTGAAGAGACCTACGGAAACACTGAGGATGTCTATACCTATTACCTGTCCGGAAATAACCAGTTCGAAAATAGCGGGTTAAAGAAAAAATCATATACAGACAGTGGACTCTCGTTGCTGCGCAAGGCATGGAAGCTTGATGATTTTGTCAGAGTGGATTTCTTCCTGCCCGGCTGCCCCCCTTCCGGTGACCTGTTGGTTGACCTGCTGCTGGAGATGCGGGGAAAAGAACCCCAAGGCAAGAAACGCTCTGTGGTCTGCGCCTCCTGCGACCGCAAGCCAAGGAAAAGATCCGTTGAAAAACTCCAGGTCTATCCCGACCACGGGCATGAGGCAGAGCAGTGTTTCACCGCAGCTGGAGTGATGTGTATGGGATTTCTTACCCGAGGGGGCTGTGGTTCTCCCTGTCCCGCCGGAGGACTTCCCTGCTGGGGCTGTCGCGGTCCATCCGAAGCTGTGCTGAAAAAAATAGGTTCAGACGGCAACTATGAGCGTCATGTTGTCCGCTCCTTTGCCCGTCGCAGCAAGCTGTCCGCTGAGGAGGTTGAGCCGATCATCGACATTATGCGCTGTCGAACCAACAATTTAATGACTTTTTTCCAGAGTATCCCCATTAATCCTGCTAAAATCAGATAATTTTTTTTAAGGCTAGTTCAAAGGATAGGCTACCAACTTTAGGCGAGACATTTTCTCACCACTCTCGTTCCTGCGAGACTCCGTCTGTCCTGATGAGACCGCTGGAGCGGTCATTCAAAGTTCCCACGCAGGAGCGTGGGAACCAGAGATTTTTTTTTTCACAGTGAGTTCAAAGGATAACAGTAAACAAGACAAAGTCCCGAAGTATCAATATTAACCCTGCGCAAATAAAATAATCATACCATGAGTAAGACAATAACACTGAATAAGGCAACCAGGGTCGAAGGAAATGCTGATATCCACATTGAGGTGGACAAAGGCAGGGTCAAGGCGGCTCGCTTCATGGTGCATGATTTTCGCGGATTTGAGAAGTTCGTTCAGGGTCGCAAGGTTGAATACATGCCCCAGCTGGTGTCACGGATATGCGGCCTGTGTAGCTGTGCCCACCAGATAGCGAGTTTACGGGCCATTGAGGATGCGATGTCCATTACCCCCACTCCCTCCCTTGACAAGTTACGGGAGATCATCGGCCTGGGCGAGTTGATGGCAAGTCATGCCCTGAGCTATTTTTATCTCTCCATGCCGGATCTGGTAGGAGCCAAAGGAGGGGTCTTTGAGCTGGTACAAAGCCACCCCCTGGTGATGAAAGAGGCATTTGCCCTGCGCAAGGCTGGTCAGGACATCGTCACCCTGCTGGGCAAACGGGCCGTTCATCCGGTCTCCATGGGGGTTGGCCGATTTTTAAAGGAACCAACCAGGGAAGAGTTACGCAAGGTCAAGACCCTGGCAGCGGAAATCAGGGATCGTTCAGCAGCACTTATTGTCAAGGCCGGTGCCAATCCCCTGCCTCGTAAACAGATTGATGTTCCTGATGGACAGCGGGTCAACTTTGTCGCCTACGAGCAGGATACGGGCAGGTTCCAGGTCTTTGGCAGGAACGGTGAGTGGACCGACAACTTCTCTGCCGCTGAATTTG
>DAOVTM010000154.1 GCA_030633145.1 Desulfobulbaceae bacterium | reverse complement strand
TGGACATATTGGCAGCTGTTGATATGAAGAAGAGAAATGGGATGCGGGATTACACCATCATTAATCTGCTCTTTGATTCCGGTATCCGGGCCGCCGAGGTGGGAAACCTGCACCAGGATTACTTTGATTATCAGAATAAAACACTGGGAATCCTTGGTAAAGGAAATCGTTTCCGCCAGGTCGTGTTATGGACAAAAACGGCTGATCTTCTCAGGGAATATATTGAAAAATAGGCTACCAACTTAAGGCGGGACAAATCGCAATTTCAATCAGATAACTCATATTGCACCCTGGTTCCCACAGACGGAGTCTCGCTGGCTCGCTTATCTGGAGCGTAGGAACGAGAGGAGGTTAAAAAATGTCCCGGCTAAAGTTGGTAGCCGAAAAATACCGTGGTAACGGCAAATTTGACTACAATCATTATCTCTTTATCAGTCAACGCGGCATGCCGCTTACCCGACACGGCATCAACCGGTTGTGTAAAAAGTATCTCCAACTTGCTTTGCCGAAAAAAAGACTGAATGTTTTGAGTCCGGTTCATAGTTTTCGCCATTCCTGTGCCATGAATATTCTCAGCATGAGAAAAAATTTAATCGTTTTTCCATACTTAGTTTGAAACATATAATTCCTGTAAAAAGATAAAGCATCCTTCATATTGATGCAAAAGTAGTTGACACTTCCGAGGTTGCAACCACTTTTGGTGCATAAAACGCACCCTACAAAATCTTGTTTTTGCAGGGTTGTAGGGTGTATCAACAAATAATGTTTTCATCCGGCACCATATAACAGATTATCAATGTTTTCAAAAAAAGGAACAACATTAGCAAACCAATCAAACTGAAAATTGGATCGTTATTCCACAGCCGCTCTGATATCCCCGGTATCCCGAGGTTGCCAGCGAAGCCCACCCTTGAACCCATAACATCGAGCCAGATACAGGGTCTGAACAAGCTCTTCTCCAAACCAGAGTGAGGGGCGAGAGAGTGCAATCTCCTCCACAGATCCCACCCGTTCAAAGACCTGGGGCAGCAGGGTGATGACATCCCGATGTTCAAACACTCCTACCCCGTCCATGCCTTTGACCATGGAGTCATCAAACCAGAAATCATAGACATTGGGACGGCTCCAGCGGTTGATGGAAACGGTGCGGGGCTGTCCCTGCATGTAAAAGGCCAGCTCGCTGGCCAGCTGATAGCGAAGCCCGAAGATAAAGGTTTTTTGGGTGTTCTCCATTTGCTCATACACCGTATCAACCTTTTGGGCCAGGGTCTTCCAGCCAGTGGTCTCACGTGCGATTCTATCCAGATCAACTTTCACCGGCAGCACAGGATAGACCAACTGAGCCAGGAGGAGGATTGTGGTAAGGGCGGAGAGTCCGAGCGAAAATTGCCATAATCGGTTTTTATCCACACCCGGGCTGACACGACCAGGGCTGCATAAGGCCGCAACCAGAATCAGTCCGGTCAGGTAGGCAGGCGCAGGCCAGTTGCCATAGATGCGTACATGAAAGGCAAGCAGAAAAAAGACCAGAAAACTGGTCAGAGACATGAATATCAGGAAAGAAATCCGGGAAGTTGTCTCATGGTTTTTAACCTTCTTGCTGAACCCGCCCCTGCACCAACACGCAATGAGAAGAAGAAAAACCAGCGGTGAAAGCAGGGCGGCCTGGCTTCCAAGAAAATCATATATATAGCGCAGAGTAAAGAGTGTTGATTCGTTGGCTCCACCCTGAAACAGGACATGGCGAAAGGTAGTCCAGTCATGCTGCGCATTCCAGATAATGACCGGGGTAAAGACGATAAATCCGGCTGCCAGTCCCAGCCAGGGTTTATAGCCTGCCAGCAGCCGACGAGAGTGCGAGTCTGCCAGCATGGCAAAAAACAGGGAGGGCAGAAAGAGAAGCATGGTATATTTGGAGAGCAACCCAAGCCCAAACCAGATACCGGTCAGCAGCCACTGGTTCATGGTGTTCCGCTGCATGGCCCTGGCCGCATGATAGCAGGCCGCAGCCCAGCAGGGCAGGAGCAAGCCGTCCGGGGTCGCAATCAGGGCTGAACCGTTCAATAGCAGGGTTACCTGACTGAGCAAGGCCACGTACAGGGCGCAGTGCCAGGAGAAAAAACGTCCAGTGAGCAAACAGAGATACCCACTGGCTATGGAAATCCCAATAATGGTGGGCAACCGAACCGCAAATTCAGTTTGCCCGAACAGGGAGGTGGCAAGCCAGATCGTCCAGGCGATCATGGGTGGGTGGTCGTGGTAGCCGATATCCAGGTACCGGCTCCACTGCCAGTAGTTGGTCTCGTCCGGAGTTAGCAGAAACTGACTGGAGATAAGCAAACGCACAAGCAAAGCCAGCCCCAGGAACAGCCAGGTTGCCCAGAAGTATCTGTCCGCTGTCATCTGACTTCTGTCTTCTGATTCAGGCGTTGCCAACCACACCACTGAACATGGAGATATCAATACCGTATCTGCGAGCAGCTTTTTTCCACTTGAACTCATCAGGGGTGCGGAAGATGACATCTTCGTCACCGGGGACAGTCAGCCAGGAGTTGTCCATTAATTCGTGTTCAAGCTGACCGGCAGCCCAGCCCGCATAGCCGAGCAGGAAAAGGAAATCATCCGGCCCCTTTCCCTGGGATATATCCTGTAGCAGCCGGGCATCACGGGACAGGGAAATTCTCGGCGTGACCTCCATGGAGTTAACTGCCTGGTAGCCGGAGGTATAGAGGATAAATCCAGCACTGATCTCCACCGGTCCCCCCATATAGACTGGCGGAAGCGGTCGCTGGGTGAGGGGAATATTGGTAGAGGAGAGGATCTCCAGCATGGAGATCTCCTGGTTAGGATTGTTGATGGAAACCCCCATGGCTCCCTCTTTGTTATGGGTACAGAGATATATTACCTGCTCCTTGAATCGATCATCCAACATCTGTGGTGTTGAGATCAGGAAATGTCCGGTGAGGTTTTCCATGGTTCACTGCTCCCTTGGCCTGTTTTTCAAGGCTGGTTATAGCTTTTCTTGTTGTAGTATTTTAGCACTGCTTATGCCTGCTGGTCAAGGATGAATTTCTGCTTTCAACGTATGCTGGAAATGTTTGCGGCTTATGAAATAACAATATCATTTGCATTCATTGCAGTCAATGACTACTATGGATGCATAGTATATCATTTTTAAACGGAGGACATCATGGCAACACTTACTATTCGCAGGCTTGACGACTCAATAAAAGGGCGTTTGCGTATCCAGGCAGCTCAACACGGGGTTTCCATGGAAGAAGAGGCCCGACAGCTTTTGCGGAAGGCACTTTGCAAGAATAAACAGTCCGGCCCGTTAGGTACGAGAATTCATGAATATTTCTCTGCTATTGATAGTGATGACGATTTTATTCCGCTGCGCTCAATGGTTCGTCCAGCACCTGATTTTTCTGAAGAGAAATTTTCCAGGGAGAGTAATTGATGTTTCTGCTGGATACCAATGTTCTCTCGGAACTGATGAAGTCCTCACCTGAAGTCAAAGTAATGCAATGGATGAATGGGATGACAGCAGGAGAATGTTTCATTAGCTCAGTGACTAAGGCAGAGATAGAACTTGGAATTGCGCTTCTCCCGGATGGGAAAAGAAAAAAAAGTTTGAGCAGGGCAGCGAAATCCATGTTTGCAGAGTTTCCTGATCGTTGCCTGTCCTTTGATGGTATTGCAGCATCAAAATATGCTGAAATAGTTGCTGATCGTACTCGAATCGGTCGCCCTGTGAGTGTAGAAGACGCACAAATTGCGGCTATTGCACTCGCTCATAAAATGACGCTGGCAACTCGGAATAGCAGAGATTTTGAACATATTAAGGGATTGTCCATAGTGAATCCGTGGTTGCAGGACCTTGACCTTAAAGGTAAACCGGAAAAAAAGTATACAACAAGTCACGATTAATCAATTCACCCACATCAGGCAAAAATGGAGGCGAACATATGAGCCAGAACACCAATCTAACCACCTCAACAAATTTACAAAAGGCAATCTGCTGGATAGGGGAAATCATGCAGGAGAATCCAGACAAAAAAAGGCAGAACGTACTGGCCGACGCACAGGTACGTTTTGACCTCAATCCAGCTGAATGCGAGTTTTTAAACAGCAACTTTGCTAAAGTTGCTGCCGGAAAAAGCTGCTGATCTTTTATCATGCAACAAGGACGTATTGTTGAAAAGATACGCGGTATTGTTGAAGGCATCACCTATCACAATGAGGACAATGGCTGGTCTGTGCTGCGGGTGTCCCCTTTTAATGCCCATGGAGAGATAGTAAAGGTCACTGTCCACCAGACACGGGTCTTTGCCGGAGCCACCATGGAGTTTTCCGGTTGCTGGACTGACCATCCCCGCTTTGGTCGGCAGTTTAAGGCGGAAAATGCAACTGAATTAAAACCGGCAACAGCCGGTGCCTTGGAAAAATACCTGGGTTCAGGCCTAATTAAGGGGGTGGGTCCCAAGACTGCGAGCAAGATTGTCCGTCACTTTGGCAAGGATACCCTGGATATCTTTGAAGGGGAGATTGAGCGACTTACCGAGGTGCGGGGGATCGCAGATAAAAAACTGGTCTCCATCAAGAGTGCCTGGACTGAGCATCGCGCCATCCGTGATGTAATGATCTTTCTTCAGTCGCACGGTATTTCTACTCTCTTTGCGGTGCGGATCTATAAGGAGTATGCGGATAACTCCATTCCCATGGTCAGGGAAAATCCCTACCGACTGGCAAAGGATTTTTACGGGATTGGATTTTTCACCGCAGATCGGGTTGCTCTTTCCATCGGCTTTGCCGAAGACTCACCTCTGCGTGTTACCGCAGCCATCCGTCATGTCCTGTCTGCCAGCCGTGAAAAAGGACACTGTTACCTGACTATGGAACAGATAATTGATGCGGTTAATGAACTACTGGAACGTGATCTTGGCCATATCATCCCTGAATTTCTCAGTAAGATGGAGCATGAGAATGATCTGCGGGTACGGCTGCTGAAGGATGGCGATGGGGTGCAGCACCGCTGTTACTATTCCAAGACCCTCTTTTATGACGAGGAATTTGTTGCCAACCGCTTGTCTGTCCTGAACCGTCCCCTGCTGGTGGATGCGAAGCGGATAGCAGACTGGCTCCGTCGTTACGGAGAACAGAAAGGGGTGCAGCTCAGCACTGAGCAGGCAGCGGCAGTGCAGGCCATTGTTGGCTGCAACTGTGCGATTCTTACCGGAGGGCCTGGCTGCGGCAAGACCACCACTACCAGGGTGGTGGTTGCTCTGCTGCATGCCATGGGAAGGTCAGTGCAACTGGCAGCACCAACCGGTCGAGCCGCCCAGCGTATGGGCGAGGTCATCGGATTGGAGGCCAAGACCATCCACCGGCTGCTGGAATACCAGGGTACCGGCTTTAAGCGCAATGAAAAAAATCCCCTTAAATGCGACACCCTGATTGTGGATGAATGTTCCATGCTGGATATCAGCTTGGCCGCCTCTCTGCTCAAGGGTGTGGCTGACACCAGTTCCATACTCTTTATCGGAGATGCGGATCAGCTGCCGGCAGTGGGAGCCGGGAATGTACTCAAAGACATGATCGGTTCCAGGGTTATTCCCTGTCTCACCCTGAATACTATTTTTCGTCAGGCCAGGGAATCTGCGATTATTACTTATGCCCACCAGATTAACCAAGGACAGCTTCCCAGTATCGGGTCGCCCTTTAAGCAACCTGAACTATGGAGGGAAACAGACTGTATTTTCATAGATTCTGAAGAGGCAACCCTGGCCCAGCTTCGTTTTATTAAAAAGGTAAAACTCCATTACCAGACTCTTGAGGAGCGGGAGGCTGCCAATGATGGGGATCCGCTATCCATTGATATGGACGAATTCAAGCAGGATGCCGGGTATCGCTTTGAAGCACCTGAGCAGTTTCGTCATGTCAACCTGCAGGCCGTGGCAACAGCTGAGGGTTCAGCTAATGAACTAACCACGGTGCTGAAAAAGGTTCATCCCTGGTCATCCCTCTATTATGAACTGACAGCGATTGATGTGGTGCGCAGATTATATACCGAGTGGATACCATCGTATTATGGAAGCGACTGTGAGATACAGGTGCTTTCTCCCATGATCCGGGGCAGCCTGGGAACCGCCAAGTTGAACAAGGTCTTGCAGCAGGCAGTGAATCCGAGCCAGCAGGGTAGGGCGGAAATCAGTATCGGGGAGCGGGTCTTCCGAGTGGGAGATCGGGTGATTCATCGTCGCAATAACTATGACCTTGGGGTCTTTAACGGTGACATTGGCAGAATAATCAGTATTGATAACAGCAGTCTGTCTCTGAAGGTTCGCCTCTTTCAGGACAATAGGGAGGTGGAGTATCAGCAGGAGCAGATAACTGAGTTGGAAATCGCCTATGCTATTACCATCCATAAATCCCAGGGTTCGGAATTTGATGTGGTCATCCTGCCAGTTTTGACCCAGCATTTTCGGATGCTTTTTCGTAATTTGCTTTATACGGGTATTACCAGGGCTAAAAAACTGACTGTTTTTGTCGGAACCAGACGGGCCATGGCTATGGCTGTGGCAAGGGAGGATACGGGGTTGCGGCAGACTGCGCTTGGGGTGCTTTTGCAGGAAAACAGAGGAAGATAAGGCATCCTTCATATTGGTGCAAAAGTAGTTGACACTTTCGAGGTTATAACCATTTTTGGTGCATATAATGCACCCTACAAAGTTCCGTTTATACAACAATGTAGGGTGCGTTTTACGCACCGGTACGAATAATTTGATGAAAAAAATGTCAACTGGCAAATGAAGGATGCCGAAGATAACTACTGATTTATTCCGTCAAGACCCCATTCAGTGAATGCTTGCCAGCATGGTTAATAGTAACCAGAGTTGTATCACCGAGCTGTAAATTAACAGAGGTTTCAACAGGAGCGGGAAAATGAACAATATGATTGCTCCTGGTTCTCGCTTGAATGCTTCCCGGCTTACACTTCTCAACCATTACCTCAACACTCGTTCCTATATACTCCCTATTTCGCTCTAAACTGATTTGATCCTGCCGATCCTGAAATCGTTTTAATCGCTCTCCCTTGACCTTTTCATCCACCTTGTCAGCAAAATCAGCAGAACGAGTATTGGGTCGGTCTGAATACTTGAAAGAAAAAGAACCGTGGAAACGCACCGTCTCCAGGATTTCCATGGTCTGCTGAAAATCCTCTTCGCTTTCCCCTGGAAAACCAACAATAACATCGGTACTGATGGCGATTTCTGGACAGAAAGAACGGAGCTGGTCAACCTTTTCCAGGTATAGCTCTCTGGTATATTTACGGTGCATTTTTTTCAGTACCGAATTAGAGCCTGCCTGGACAGGGAGGTGAAAATGGGGGCAGAGGTTGGGAATATCTTTAAAGCATTGCATTAACCCTGATGATAAATCCTGTGGATTTGAGGTTGTAAATCGCAGTCGATCAACACCTGACATCTTAGCTGTCAACCGGAGCAAATCGGCAAAACCTGTCTTTTGTTCTGCAACAGGATTTGTGCAGCCATAGGAGTTGACATTCTGGCCCAGAAGGGTGATTTCCTTAACACCTTGTTGCGTCAACAGGGTGACCTCTTCCAGGATGTCTGCTACAGGTCGGCTGATTTCCCGCCCTCTGGTGGAGGGAACTACGCAATAGGTGCAAAAATTATTACAACCCTGCATGATTGTGACAAATTTACGGAACTCTGTAAGGGCAGGGGAGGGTGATAGTAATTTTTGAAAGGGAGGGATAGAAAATGATTTCTCCATATCACAGGAGATTTCCCTTTTGGTCTCACCTTGCTCTAGGCGCAACAGCATGTCAGGCAACTGGTATATCTGTTGAGTGCCAACCACAATATCAACATGGGGCATACGTTTGAAAATCTGCTGCCCCTCCTGCTGGGCAACGCAGCCCGCAACCACAATACGCAGACCAGGCTGCTCTTTTTTCTGTTTGCGCAACATTCCCAGCAGGCTGAAAACCTTTTGCTCGGCCTTGGCTCGGATGGAACAGGTGTTGAGGATTACCAGATCAGCCCCAGACTGTTCAGCAACCGGGATATATCCTGCCTGAGCAAGAAGCTGCTCCATGATTTCCGAATCACGTTCGTTCATCTGGCAGCCAAAGGTCTTTGTGAAAACGGTTTTGCTCATCAAATACTCAACTAAAAGTTTAATTATAAGGTGTAAGATCGCTGCTTATGGCGTTTATCAGCTGCCATAATTCATCATGTCTTGACTGTGGCACCATCAGCCGCACCAACCCCTGTTTCGCATCCAGGGTAGAGAGAACAGCTATGCCGTCATATCCTTCCAGGAGAAAATGAAACAGGCTTATTTTTTCCGGTCTGATTTTGAGAAAAAAAGTGCAAAAGTACATAAATCAATCCACCGGTACTATAGCCCGTTCTTTGCTGACCGTGCAAAAAAAGCTTTGTATCCATAATAATCAGCTAAAAAAACAGGAAAACCACTGAGTACAGCAATCATATCATCAGGTTCTATGTGCTTCTCCCGTTGCATACTAAACGCTGTAATTTGGGTAATGAGGCTCACTGGCAGTTCAAAACAGTTAGTCATCAGGTGATTTAGTTTTTTGCAATGCTCATTGATAATTGTATTCCAGTGATCTTGTCCAAGTGCGGCAAGATTTGCATAGCAGGTATCACCTTCCGTATAAACTATTTCCTTATATTTGATATTTCTTTTTGCATCCACAACTACATTTTCAAACGGAACATCATGGTGTAAGTGTTTTATAGCTTCAACCATGGGATAGCTTAGATATAGTTTTCCGTTCCCGGTTTCCTCATCAAAATGATTGAGCAATTC
>DAOVTM010000223.1 GCA_030633145.1 Desulfobulbaceae bacterium | reverse complement strand
TTTCACCCAGATCGCCCTGATGCTGATCGCCTTTGGCATTGGCGAGCATGTGGAACTTCGCCGCCTGGGCAATGTTGCCCGGGATGTGGCCTATATCTCCATAATCCAGGCAGTGGCTGCCTTTATCCTGGTCATGGGCGGTGTCCTGGCTGTAACTTGGTTTCTGAGCGGGGTCATGGACGGTTTCCGTGACCAACTGATCCTCTCCCTGCTCCTTGGAGCCATTGCAGTGGCAACCGCCCCGGCAGCAACCCTGCATGTGGTACGGGAGTTAGGCGCACGCGGCCCCTTCACCTCCACCCTGATGGCGGTGGTGGCTGTGGATGACGGCATTGCTATTATTATCTTTGGCCTGGCAATCTCCACCGCCCACCAACTGGCTGGTACGGGCGGGGCTCCTTTACAGGCTCTGCTCTACTGCGGTTATGAGATTATCGGCTCTGTCTTTATCGGCATTATCACTGGCTTTCTCCTGGATATTGTCCTCCATAAACTGCACAATCGGGGTGAAATGCTCACAGCGGGATTAGCCCTGCTCCTGCTCTGTGGTGAGATCACCCATCTGCTCCACCTCTCATCTCTATTAGCCGGGATGATGGCAGGGTTCATCGTCATCAACCGGGCGGAACGGGATGTACGCCTCTTTCGAGTACTGAACGGTTTTGAACCCCCCATCTATGTCCTCTTCTTTACCCTGGCCGGGGTTCATCTGGATATTCACGCCCTCAAGCTGGCTGGCTGGGTGGGGGTTATCTATTTTTTCGCCCGTGTTGCCGGGAAATATTTTGGTTCCTGGATAGGTGCGTATCTGGCAGGATCTTCAAAACTGGTACGGGACTATCTCGGTCTGGCTCTGCTTCCCCAGGCTGGTGTAGCAATCGGTCTGGTCTTCATCGTCAGCACCGATGCCCAGCTCTCCCCCTGGTCAACAATCGTTACTCCGGTGGTTCTGGCCGGGGTGGTACTCTCTGAACTGTTCGGCCCTTTGCTGGCCAGAATCACCATTGAAAAATCTGGGGAGGGAACCGCACCTGGCTCCAAGTCCGGTTCCCAATCATTTTACAGCAGGATTGCCGGCTTATGGCTGGGCAATATCAACGATATTACCCTGGAACCATGGAATGATAAACGACTGCAGCCAGCAGCCTCTCCCAGCGGAGTTGTCCTCTTCGGTGCCTATCATGTAGCCTCTGTCCGAGCCCTGGCCCGCATCGCAACTATTCTGGCCGATCATTTCAATGGACTGCCCATGTCTGCACGGATACATGTACGGAGCCCAAAAGAAGCCTGTGTACTTGACGCACACGCAATGTCCACCCTCTTTCTCCCGGAAACGGATGAGGCGGAGCTACTCGGCTATCCCATGCAAAAGAAAATAATTTGCGATCATCCCACTGCAGATCTCATTGGACTGGCTGAACAGCACAATGCTCAGGCAGTGATTCTCGGCTATCCACCTGGTCGTAATCCCCGTGCCTTTCACAAGGTGCTGGATCAGGTTTCCTCACAAATATCCTGCCCCCTTGTTGCGGTTCGCTTTGTGGGTACCATGGCCTGGAAGAGAATTCTGGTTCCCTTCCTCTTTCCAGAAGAGCTTGATGAACTGCTGCCCATCCTGGAGGGAATGGCATCTGACCTCCGTCCACGGATCACCTTTCTCCATCTCCTCTATGCCGACACATCGAGAGAAGAAGTTCACAGACGACAGCTCCAGCTCAGGGAATGGGCGGATGAAACCTTTTTTGACATTGAGACCAGAAATATCGCCCAGGCTGTGGAATCACGCCTGGAAACAATCCTTCAGGAGACAGAGCATCATGACCTGATCATCATGACAGCGGCTCGGAGAACCGGCATGAAACGAGCTGTTTTCGGCTCCCTGGCCTGTTCCGTGGTACGCAACTGCCGTAACCCTGTCTTTGTGGTCTATCCCGGAATCCGTCTAAACAGGAAATCATGGACAAGCAAAAACGAATTATCGTAGTGGGCGGTGGTGCCGCCGGTTTAATGGCTGCCGGGCAGGCTGCAGAGGCCGGAGCAGAGGTACTGGTGCTGGAAAAGATGAAGCTACCAGGCCGCAAGATATGTATTTCAGGAAAAGGACGCTGCAACCTGACCAATATCGCCGAACTGTCTGATTTTATCTCCCATTTCGGTAGAAGCGGCAAGTTTCTCCGCCAACCGTTCAATGCTTTTTTCAGTACTGAGCTGATTGATTTCTTTGAAAGCCATGGACTTGCCCTGGTCAAGGAACGGGGGGGTCGGGTCTTTCCAGCCAGTGGCAAGGCACCAGAGGTACTCAAGACCATGCAGCAGTGGCTGACAGGTCTTGGAGTCTCCATCCGTACTGATTCACGGGTTGAATCGCTGATGATTCAAGACGGACGGATACAGGGGGTTATCTGTAACGGGAACGCAATACCAGGTAACCGGGTGATCCTGGCCACGGGTGGAGCCTCCTATCCGGCCACAGGTTCCAGCGGAGACGGATACCGGCTGGCCGAGGCAGCCGGACACACCGTTATCCCCATCCGCCCCGGCCTGGTGCCGGTTGAAACCAGGGGCAACCTGGCTTATGAACTGGCAGGACTACACCTGCGTAACGTAGGAGTGCGCTTGCTCATTGACGTACAACGCCGGGGAAAGAAGAAAAAGAAAACAGATGGTTTCGGGGAACTGCTCTTTATGAAGTACGGCCTGTCCGGGCCGATCATCCTGACCCTGAGCAACGAGATTGTCGATGCCCTGCGAGCGGGCAGTGGAGTGGAACTGGTGCTGGATCTCAAACCCGCCCTGAACGCTCAGAAGCTGGACAACCGGCTGCAGCGTGATTTTTGCAAACGAAACAAAGAAAGCATGGACTCAGTGCTGCGTGGCCTCATCCCCAGGGAGATGGTCGCAATGTGTTTGGGGGAAACCGAAATTGATGCCCATCGGCTGGCAGGTGAGGTGCGGGCAAAAGAACGAAAACGACTATGCCTTTGGCTGAAGAACATCCCCTTTACTGTCACCGGTTACCGGGGATTTAAAGAGGCCATTATCACCAACGGCGGAATAGACGTACGCGAGGTTGATCCCCACACCATGGAGTCAAAATGCTGCTCAGGTCTCTACCTGACCGGTGAACTGCTTGACCTCCAAGCTGATACCGGTGGCTATAACCTGCAGGCTGCCTTTTCCACCGGCTGGCAGGCCGGGCGAGCTGCGGCTGACCTCTGAACTCAACACCATCGTGACAAAGCTTTTATTCCCTGCTGCGCTCCTCCTACTTTTATTTACCTGTACATCGGCCTTTGCGACCCGTTCACCCAAAGCTGTTCAGGGGCAGCTTGACCTCAGGGGCTGGGACTTTGCAGAAAACGGCAGTGTAGAACTGAACGGAGAATGGGAGTTTTACTGGATCATACCGATCAGCCCCTGGCCATCCGGCTGGAAGACCAGTCAACCGCCTATCGGCTCTGGGTGAACGGAAAACTGCTGCTGGCAAACGGGACTACCGGAAAAAACAGCCAGACCACCACCCCCCAGTATCTGGTCAAGATAGCAGTCCTGGAACAGGTACCAGAAAACCTTGACCTGGTTCTCCAGGTTGCAAATTTCCACCTTCATCGGGGTGGACCCTATCGTCCAGTCTCCCTGGGAATCGAGTCCATGATCCGAAAAAAACAGCTCCTTCTCTGGGGAGTTGACCTGCTCACCTTTTCAACCCTGCTCATTCTCGGACTCCACCATCTGGTTTTCTTTCTGCTCCGGCGCAGGAGCAGAGCTTCCCTCTATTTCGGCATACTCTGCCTGCTCTGGGGGTGGCATGTCCCGTTCTGGGGGGCGGGCGGGAAGTTTATCACAGTTCTGTTCCCGCATTTTAACTGGGAGATCAGTCACAAACTGGATCTGTTGTGCTGGTGTCCCACCGTCCCCCTGATGCTGATGTTTATCGCTGCTCTTTATCCGGGGATGATCAGGCAAAGGGTTATCTTCCTTTACCAGGGCATTGCCATTCCGTTTCTCCTTCTCGTACTCCTTACCCCTCCCTGGGTATATGGTCACGTTGTTGTCTTCTACGAGATATACGCCCTGCTGACCATTCCACCCATAGCCTGGGTGCTATACCGGGCTGTGCTGGAGAGGAGAAAGGGATCAGCTCTTGTGGTTATTGGTTTTTTCCTCTTTATTATTACTGCGATAAACGACATCCTCTATAATATGGACATCTTTCACTCGGTCAATTTGATTCCGGCCGGCCTCCTTGGACTGCTCCTGTCCCAGTCATTTGAACTGGCAAGAAGACATGCTGCCGCTTTCAGCACTGCTGAGTCTTTGTCCCGGAAACTGGAACGAACCAACAAGGCTCTGGCAGCATCCAATACAGAGTTGCATGCATCCAATATTGCCTTGGAAGAAAATCTGCGCCTGAAAACTGCCCTGGAAGAGCAGCGGCAGAAAAAACAGCAGGCCCAACTCTATGCCGAAAAAACCGCTCTGGAAAAACTTCGCTACCAGTTAACCCAACTTTGTGGGAACCACTCCCAAACTCCTCTGTAATGAAGGTTTTCAAACAAATTCAAAAATAAATATCTTATAATTCAGGTAGGTTAGCTTTTTCAACGGTGATGGTAGTGCCAAGAACAGACTTGCCCCCCTTGCGAAAGTGGTTCATTGTGCTATTGTGCTTGTATGTTTATACGAAAAACTCAATGCCAACAAAAAAAATCCGGCGGACATTATTTTACCTACCGCCTGGTGGAATCTCAGAGGACTGGATCCAAGATTCGTCAACACACTTTATTAAATCTTGGTGTTGAGTTCTCAATCCCAAAAGAAGACTGGCCAACACTCACCAACCGAATCAAGGAAATACTGAGTGGACAGTTGACTTTGTTAACAATTGACAGCACTCTTGAAAATACAGCCCATAATTATGCCAGACAAATACTAAAAAAACGGCAAGATGTTACTCAAAAAAAACCTAATGATTATCGCACGGTAGATGTTGACACACTCAACATCTACAACCCACGCAGTATTGGTTGTGAGCATGTTGTTTTGGAGGCTTTGCGTTTTCTTGAGCTTGATACAAAGTTAGCAGATCTAGGCTTTAAGATACCACAAATGTCACTGGCAATCGGCACTATTGTTGGCCGTGCCTGTCACCCTGCCAGTGAACGTGAAACGCACAGATGGCTTCAGGATCAATCAGGTCTCGGTGAATTACTTGATTATGATTTCAGCAAAACCAGTTTGCACAAAATCTACCCGATAGCCGATCAATTGATTAAACATAAAACTGCCATAGAAAGACACCTGTATAAAAAAGAACGTAACATCTTTGCGTTACAGAACACTATAACGCTGTATGATCTAACAAATACATACTTCGAGGGACAATGTGCGAGCAATGAGATGGCAAAACGAGGGCATTCAAAAGAGAAGCGTACTGATTGCCCTATCGTGACTTTAGCACTTGTTCTTGCCAGTGACGGTTTTCCTATTCGTAGCCGGGTATATGAGGGTAACGTAAGTGAAGCGGGAACATTATCTGAAATGATCCGTGACCTCCAAGACATACGTTTTTCAGAAAAACAACAGCCTACAATTATTATGGATGCTGGTATTGCATCAGAAGATAATATTACCTGGCTCAAGGAGCATAACTATAATTACCTTGTTGTCAGTAGAAAAAAACATCGTGAATTTGATGAATCCAAATCAGTCATTGTTAAGCAAGATGCAGACTGTACGGTTAAAGTGCAGAAAATATTTAATGAAGAAACTAACGAAACCCTGCTATATTGCCACTCCAGCCAACGTGAAAAAAAAGAACGAGCCATTGAGCAACTATTTTCCACACGATTTGAAGATGCTCTTCAATACCTCAACGAAGGACTTGGGATTAAAAGGCGGCTTAAAAAACACGATAAAGTGATGATAAAAATTGGGCGGTTGAAACAGCAATTTTCAAAAGCAGCAAAGCTTTATACAGTAACAGTTATCAAGGATAAACAAACTGGTAATGCAAAAAAAGTGAGCTGGAAACGAAAACCAGCACTGGATACAAAGGATACTTTTCCAGGAGTGTATTGTCTGAGAACGAGTCATACCGGTTGGGATGAATCAACATTATGGAAAACTTATACCATGCTGACCGATCTTGAAGCCGTATTTCGTTCGCTAAAATCTGAACTTGGGTTACGCCCGGTGCATCATCAGCTTGCAGACCGGGTATCGGGACATCTCTTTATCAGTGTATTGGCGTACCATCTTATCCATACGATTAGAACACGACTAAAACGGGCAGGTGGTATTCACGATTCCTGGACATCTTTGCGAAATATTCTGTTACCACATGATAGGGCAACGGTTTCAATGCAATGCAAAGATGAAACAACGGTACATGTTAGAAAAAGTGTACAGCCAACCCCAGAGCAACAAAAAATCTATTCGCTGTTAAATTTGAAACATCATCCAGGTAATGTAATCAAAACTACTATGGGTACAAAATGACAAATGTAGTGCCAGACTCCATGCGACTAACAATCTAACCACTGGTAATTATAAACAATAAAACCATAGAGTTTCAAAGTTGGGTTAATGGTATATTGGTAGGTTTCAGCCCAGGCGGCAGAACTCCCACACAGCACAAGGCTGGTAATTAATGTCAAAATTAAGAAAGATATCTTTCTGTTTAAACTTTTTACGTTTTCCATTATTATTTCCCTCTTACCTCTT
>DAOVTM010000085.1 GCA_030633145.1 Desulfobulbaceae bacterium | reverse complement strand
TGGAGACAGATGCGGACAAACAAAAAGTCGTTTTCCGCCTGCACATGCCCAAGACCCTGTTCATGCCCGTTGACCGCCGCGACCTGCTCAACCTGCTGCGCGATCAGGACTCACTGGCCGATGATGCGGAAAAAATCGGCCAGATTCTGCTCAGTCGTGACATGGTTATCCCGGAGGCGATTAAGGAATTACTGGATACCCTGGTACAGGAAACCGTTGCAATCAGCTCAGAGGCGTTGCTGATAATTGAAGAGCTTGATGAACTGGTTCAGGTGGGCTTCGGTGGTCGGGAACACGACAAGGTCATTGAAATGATCTCTGAATTACGGAGCAGCGAGCATACCATCGACCATACTCTGCTTGAGATCAGACGGGCATTGTTTGCGGTTGAAGAATCATTGCCGCCTGTTTCAGTGATGTTCTGGTATCAAATTATTGATCTGTTGGGCAATATGTCGGATCAGGCTGAAAATATGTCGGATCGGCTGCTGTTGTTTTTGTCAAAATAATAATGCGTACATGTCGGCCTTCTGGCAGACAAGTTTTCTCTACAAAATAAGGGAGTTTTACGATGGAAGTTATTGAAGCTTATGGAACTATCCTGATCATATTGGCAATGGTCTTTGGCCTGTACATGACCTGGGGAGTAGGTGCCAATGATCTTGCCAATGCCATGGGTACCTCGGTGGGCGCAGGCGCAGTTACGGTCAAGCAGGCCATCGGCATTGCCATTGTCTTTGAATTTGCAGGTGCAGTGCTGGCTGGCGGCAACGTAACCAAGACCATTCGCAAGGGGATTATCGACCCGACCAGTATTGCCGATAATCCTGAAATCCTGGTATATGGGATGCTGGCCGCCCTGCTGGCTGCCGGGGTCTGGCTGATGATTGCCTCGACCAGGGGCTGGCCCGTTTCCACCACCCATTCCATTATCGGTGCCTTGGTCGGCTTTGCCATTGTCGGTATTGGCCCGGACGCAGTCAACTGGGGCAAGATAGGCAAGATCATTGCCAGTTGGGTTATCTCTCCGGCAGTGGGCGGAATCATCTCCTTTCTCCTGGTAATGAGTACCCGTAAGCTGATTTTTGACACGGAAAACCCTCTCAAAAATGCCAAAAAATATGCACCCGTTTATATCTTTCTGGTTGGTTTCATTATTTCCCTGGTGACCCTCTTCAAGGGATTGAAACATCTCAATATCGACCTCAGCGGCGGGATGAGTTTTGTCTTGGCATTCGGTATCGGCCTCCTCACTGCTCTGGTAGGCTGGCTGCTTGTCAGAGGGGTGGCTGAAGACCCGGAAGCAGATCGAGAATTTCACTTTGCCAGTGTGGAAAAGGTATTCACTCCCATGATGCTCTTTACAGCCTGTTCCATGGCCTTTGCCCATGGTTCCAATGACGTGGCCAACGGTATCGGGCCATTGGCTGCGGTGGTCTCCATTGTATCTTCCGGTGGAGAGGTCATGCAGAAGTCGAACATGCCGATATGGATTCTGATGCTGGGTGGAGCCGGTATTGTCACCGGGCTGGTGACCATGGGCTATCGGGTGATGCTCACTGTGGGTACCAAGATTACCGAGTTGACTCCGTCACGGGGGTTCTGCGCCGAGCTTGCCGCCGCATCTACTGTTGTGCTGGCATCCCGTACCGGGCTGCCGGTTTCCACCACTCATATCCTGGTTGGCTCAGTGCTTGGGGTCGGTCTTGCTCGGGGTATTGGTGCCTTGGATCTGCGGGTGGTGTTAAATATTATTATATCCTGGCTGGTTACCCTGCCGGTTGGTGCCGTTTTAGCAATGGGGTTTTTCTTCTTTTTAAAGGGGATTTTTGGTTGAGAAAAAACTTCATTGGGGCAGGAGTGATCAAATCAGAACGTGGACAAAAGTTGATCGTGCTTATTGTCCACGTTCCGCCATTGGGATATTCCCTTACAACAAAGAATAACTTCTCAAGACAGCTGCAAGTTTTTCATCACTTTGGGCAAGCTCTCGCAACGCCTTTATCATGCGGGTAAGTCGGGAACCTTCCTCATTCTGTAATTCAAGATCCCGTTGCAGATCGTTTTCTATTTTTACCAGCCGTTTCTCCAGGGGGCGCATGGCAGTCTTGCGATCCCAGACAATATACCCGATCAGGCCAAAGATACCGGCAATCACCACCAGAAGTAGGTTTTCTATCAGAGAAAAACGTTGATCCATGGCTACAAAGCGTTGATCCATTGTTGTTTCCATGCTTGAAAAACGTTGATCCATGGTTGTTTCCATGCTTGAAAAACGTTGATCCATGGTCTTCTCCAGGGAGGTAAACCGCCGTTCCACTGCTTCAAATCGCTGATCTACAGCTTCAAACCGCTGATCTACGCCCTCAAACCGCTGGTCAATATTTTTTTCCAACGCCTTTTGCCCGGCTCGTAACTCGGCAAGGGAACTGATAATTTCACGATCACTGATGCGGGGAGCGGTGTCAACTGCTATTGCGGACGATACAGAGAAAAAAATGAAGAGTAAGGTGAGAGTATAAACCCGGTTCATTATTAATTATCCTTATGAAGGGGAAATGGGAAAAATCATCATATGCATCTATACTCTACACTATAGAATCGCCATTTTCAAGCGGTTTGAACCTGGAAAAAGTGCAATGTAGTTTTCGAGGCACCGAGTGTACTCTTGAATGACCAGTTTCATAATGTATACCTCTCCTCATTTGTCCACACATCAACGCAGTGCTATTGCTTCAAACGATATCTGCGCAACTTTTTTTCTGCTTCTACAATTATATAGGTTACAAGTCCAGCAATCAAGATCCGAACCCAGGAGTCTGCACCAATAGCGGCACTATGAAACAAGCGGTTCATGAACGGCAGATAGGTGAACATAACCTGCAGCATCAACATGACACTGACTCCAGCAAAAAGCCACCTGTTGGAAAAAATACCCAGCTGAAAGATTGATTTATTCAACGAACGACAATTGAACAGATAAAAAAGTTCTATGATAACAAACGCATTTACTGCAACCGTGCGTGCCTGCTCAACTGAAGCACCCGTTAACAACTCCCATTCAAACAGACCGAAAGCACCGATGAGAAGCAGGGTTCCCACCAGGAAAATCCTGGTAATCAGATCCCTGGTAAGAATCGGGGTGTCAGGGTCACGGGGTTGTCGGGACATGATACCCGGCTCCTTTGGTTCAAAGGCCAGCATCAGTCCCAAAAAGCCAGCCGTGGTCATGTTGATCCAGAGGATTTGCACCGGCAGGATGGGCAGGGTAATGCCAAGAAAAATGGCCGCCAGAATAACAAGACCTTCTCCCAGGTTGGTGGGCAGGGTCCAGACAATAAACTTGGTCAAGTTGTCAAACACACCTCGCCCTTCCTCAACTGCGGCCTCAATGGAACTGAAATTGTCATCGGTGAGCACCATGTCTGCGGCTTCCTTGGAGACATCAGTACCGGTGATCCCCATAGCCACGCCGATATCAGCCTGTTTCAGGGCAGGGGCATCATTAACCCCGTCACCGGTCATGGCCACCACATGACCATTTTCCTGAAGGGCACGTACCAGACGGATTTTCTGCTCGGGAGTGGCCCTGGCAAAGACATTTGTCTCTTCAGCAGAGCGGATCAATTCGTCGTCTGTGAGTTTTGCAAGCTCCTGGCCGGTAAGCACCTTGTCCCCTCCTGTTTTGCCGGAGCTGTCACCATAAAGACCAATCTGTCCGGCAATGGCCGCTGCTGTAGCCGGATGATCGCCGGTGATCATCTTGACCTTGATTCCGGCGAGTTGGCAGATTTTGACCGCTGCTACCGCCTCGGCTCTCGGTGGATCGATCATCCCTTGCAGACCAAGAAAAGTAAGTCCTGCAGCTACATCTTCATGATCTATGCCCGTGCTTTCATTTGGCAGTTCTTTACGGGCAAAGGCAAGAACACGCAAGCCCCTGGATGCCATATGGGTAACATCCCGATTAATCTTGTCAATATGCAGCGAGGTGTTATTACCATCGTTATCCATGGCTCCAGTACACTTGGCGAGTAGCTGCTCCACAGCACCTTTGATATAGACCAGGTGCGGCCTGCCAACGCCGCTATCATGCAGAGTGGCCATGTACTGGTGCTGGGATTCAAAGGGGATTGAATCAAGACGGGGAAATCTTAGCTCTGTTTCCTTTTCATCAAAACCACCTTTGGCTGCTGCCGCCAGCAAGGCTCCCTCAGTGGGGTCGCCCTGAACCTGCCAACCGTCATTTTTCTCAAGCAGCAAACTGTCATTGCACAGCACTCCGGCCTGCAGGCAGTCGTCGAGTGCCGCAGAGCTATCGTTATCTTCTCCGTCCTGTCTGACTATCTTGCCAAGCGGGGCATATCCCGCCCCGCTGAGTTCGTAATGAATGCCTCCAGCCATGATGGCCTGCACGGTCATCTGGTTTTCCGTAAGCGTTCCAGTCTTATCCGAACAGATCACCGTGGTACTGCCCAGAGTTTCCACTGCTGGCAGTTTACGGATGATGGCTCTGCGTTTTGCCATCCTGCCAACACCAATGGCAAGGGTGATCGTTACCGCTGCGGGCAACCCTTCTGGAATTGCACCAACGGCAAGGGCAACGGCAGCCATAAACATATCAAAAAGCGGCTGTCCACGCAGCAGACCAACTGCAACAGTGATTGCAGCCAGCAGCAGGATGGCATAGAGCAGGATATGGCTGAAATGTGTTATCCTGCGGGTGAGCGGTGTTGCCAGATCCTGTGCCGAGGAAATGAGCTGAGAAATACGACCAACTTCGGTATAATCACCGGTTCCGGCAACTATTCCTGTTCCCTGACCATAGGTGACCATGGAGGAGGCATAGGCCATATTTCTCCGTTCAGCAAGAATAGTATTCCGGTCAATGGGATCAACAGCCTTTTCTACGGGCACGGATTCACCTGTCAGGGCGGATTCATCCACCTGTAGATCTCGGATTTTCAGGAGCCGTAAATCAGCAGGAACCTTATCACCTGCCTGGAGCAGGACAATATCGCCTGGAACCAGTTCTGTTGATGGAATCCTCTTTTTCTCCCCCTGACGTACAACGGTGGCCTCGGCAACCATGGTGTCGGCCAGGGCGGCCAGAGCATTTTCCGCCTTAGACTCCTGGATATAGCCGATGATGGCATTGACCAGCACAACCCCGAAAATAACCCCTGAATCAACCCATTCCTGCAGGGCCGCTGTTATGATGCCTGCCGCAATCAGAATATAGATCAATGGCTGATGAAACTGCACCAGGAATCGCATCCAGGCACTCTGTCCCGGTTTTACGGTAAGTGCATTGGCACCGAACTGCTCCAGGCGCTGGGCAGCCTCTTCCGGGTTCAGCCCTTTTTGTTGGTTACTTGCCAGCAGAGTAATTATTTTATCTGATGCCGGATGATGCCACTGTGTATCTGATATGATTTTCATTGTTCTATTCCTGCCGTTGTGTAGTAGTGGTCAATATTTTTTTTTCGCGTCCCATACCATCCTCATTATTTGATATGAAGAGCTTTCTCCAAACTCATCATGCGGCGCATCGTACGAATCAACGCCCTCACAACTTTTCTATTGCCTTAATAAAAAGAATAACCACTGAAATCACTTTGAACAATTTGAAAATACAGCTATGATGTTTCGGTTTTATCGAAACATTATAACTGCCCTACCAGTATCGCAGGCTCATTTGATTGAGCTTGCGCATGAAATGACAACTCATATATAGGATCAACATCATGGAATGGCTAAATTATCATCATCTGTACTATTTCTGGACTGTCATGCGCGAGGGTTCTATTACTGCTGCCAGCAAGAGGCTGCACTTGGTACCGGCAACAGTAAGTTCTCAAGTAGGAAAACTTGAAGAAACATTGGGCGGCAAACTCTTTGCCCGTGTCGGGCGGAATCTTAAACCTACTGATCTGGGACACCATGTCTTCCGTTATGCAGATGAAATTTTTTCCATTGGCCGGGAACTCATGGAGAGCATCGATAACATACCTATGGCCAGCCGGATACCGCTGCGGATTGGTGTAGTGGATGTACTCCCTAAGATGGTTGTTCGCATGCTGTTGGAACCGGTCTTAAAATTGCCGGAACCGGTACGGCTCATCTGTTCTGAAGACAAGGAAAAGAACCTGCTGGCAGAGTTGGCACAACACAAACTTGATGCTGTACTGAGTGATTCACCTATGGGTACGGATTTAAGCGTCAAAGCGTATAATCATGTACTGGGAGAATGCGGAGTTACTTTTTTTGCGGTAAACAGGTTGGCCGGTTCGCTACGTTCAGACTTTCCCCGCTCGTTGAATGGCGCCCCCTTATTACTCCCCATGGAGATGACCTCGCTGCGTAGGCAGCTTGATGTATGGTTCGACTCACTCAATATTAAACCGATTGTGATCGGCGAATTTATTGACAGTGCCCTGTTAAAGGCATTTGGCCAGAAAGGTGATGGAGTTTTTGCAGCTCCATCGATTATTGAGAGCGAAATAAAGAGACAGTATCAGGTTGAAGTGGTCGGGCGAACAAATGCTGTCCAGGAAAAATTTTATGTTATTTCCATTGAACGCATACTTCATCATCCTGCTGTTGCTGTAATTTCACAGGAAGCGAACAGGAGCTTTGCAACAACAGGGTGTATTGGCGAAGTCTCATAATCCGGCCCACCATACATTGCCTGAAGACCATTGTACTCAGTCTGTAACTGCTTATGGTTAAGCGTCAAGCGAGCTTCTATGATATCTTTCCGCAAAGCAGTAAATTCTGCTAAAGGATCAATTAATTCCGGTATTTTCTGGATCGCACAGACAATATCAAAAAGATCCCTTCCCTTCAACTGAGAGGCCCGGTAAAATATTTTTTTGGCAATAATCTCTGCCGGAGAGTCTATTGCAATGTTCCGACCAAAGACCTCCACTGTCTTTGCGGGAATATCAGTCAAGGTCGGTGCAACGAGAAAGTCTATTTCATATTTACCAAAGTAAAGTTTTACATAATTTGCCTGCTCATCATAGAGGTCTGTTTCCTGTTCAGCAGCAGGGTTTTTCCGTGGGGTTAAGACACCAAGATACTGTACATCGGTAATAAAAATATCCAGATCATAACTCATTCGATGCTGAAAGTACATTGCCAGGGCAGTCCCAATCACCTCTTTCCACATGGCAGAGTTTAAACAAACCTGACAGCCGCGCAGGCGGAATATGAAGATGCCAGATCAAGCCCGTCAGTATATCAAGACTGGATTCCGATAGACTCCGGGCAAGTCGTATTTTTTCATTTTCTGTTGGTGACGCTCCGTTTAAAATCTCTACAAGGCGATCTTCTGAAAGCCCATGGTCTGAGACAGCAATATTTGCCGTTGTCACAAACATTTTCAGGTACCTGGATGATGAAGCACTAACGTGGGATGGCATGTCAAAGATGTAGTTTGAGGGAAAATTGACGTGGGAATTATTCCTTATCCCGTTCTTCCAGGAACTGAGTAATTAGAAAAATCGCTACTCCTACGGTGATACCTGAATCAGCAACATTAAAGGCAGGCCAGTGGTGGGTAGTGACATAGAAATCCAAAAAGTCAATCACCGAGCCATAGGCAACCCGGTCTATCAGGTTGCCAATGGCACCGCCGCTGATGAAGCCCAGACTGACAGTAAACCAGCTATTCTGCGGCCCAAGTTTTCGCTGCATGAAGATGATCACCACCAGGGCGACCATTGCCAGGGTGATAAAAAATACCTGCCGCCACAGAGCCGGTTGCCCGGCCAGGATGCCGAAGGCTGCCCCGGTGTTGCGCAGGAAGGTGAGGTTAAAAAAGCCAGGAATGATGACTGTGGAGTCATAAAGAGCAAAATTCTGCAGAATCCACAGTTTGCTTAACTGGTCGCAGATCACGACCAGCAGCATGATGACAAAAAAACGAATCATAAACTTCCTGTTATTTATCTGCTGATCCACTTTCAATTTTGCAACTTCTCAACCACACCCACACAGCTGTTGCATAAAGTAGGATGTGCTTCAGTGTCGCCAACTGTGGTGCAGATAGTCCAGCACCGTTCACATTTTTCTCCAGGTGCCGGTTGTACCGCAACTTTCAGGCCGCTGACCTCTTCGCTGGCAACAAAGTTCACTGCCGGGTCTGCGGATTCAAGCACCCGTAAAGTGGAGACAATACAGACCTGTCGTAAAAGTTCCAGTTTATCCGCAAGAAAATCAGCTATCTCACCCTCAAGCTCAAGCACGACTTCCGCATCCAGGGAAAGACCAATCACCTTATCTCGACGGGCCGCCTCAAGAATTTTTGTGATCTCACTGCGTACTGCGAGCAGTTTTTCCCAGCGTTGATCCAGCTCGTTATCCTCTCCAATATCATCAACCTTGGGGAAATCCGCAAAAAAGACAGACTCCTCAATGGGTGATTTCTGATCAAGCCCGTTCAAATGTTCCCATGCCTCGGCAGCTGTCACCGAAATAATGGGAGACATCAAGCGGAGCAACCCGTCCAGGATGCGGTAAATCACGGTCTGTGCAGCCCGGCGGCCAGGATCATTCGTGGCTGCGCAGTAGAGCTTGTCCTTGAGTACATCCATATATAGACTGGAAACCACGCTGGTGCAGAAGTTGAGCAGACCATGATAAACCGCATGGAACTCATACTCGGTATAGGCTCGGTCAACCCGTCGCACCAATTCCGCATAACGGGCTAAGGCCCAGCGATCCAGTTCACTGAAATGTGCCGCATCTGTCACCGTGTCTGTTACCGGATCAAAATCATTGAGATTGGAGAGAAGAAACCGGATGGTATTGCGCATCTTGCGGTAGCCATCCGAGACATGGCGCATGATCTCTTCCGAGACCTTGACATCATCCCGGTAATCCTCGCTGGAGACCCAGAGACGGACAATGTCGGCCCCAAACTTGTCAATCATCTCCTGGGGGGCAATGACATTACCGATGGACTTGGACATCTTTTTACCTTTCCCGTCCACCACATAACCGTGCGTCAGGACACCCTTGAATGGAGCGCGACCACGGTTGCCCACGGAGGTGAGGAGCGAGGACTGGAACCAGCCCCTGTGCTGATCACTGCCTTCCAGATAGAGATCAGCAGGGGAGCGGAGTTGCGCTCGCGGTTCCAGCACTGCGGCGTGACTGGTGCCGGAATCAAACCAGACATCCAGAATGTCGTCTTCCTTGACAAACTCTCCTGAACCACAGGAACATTGCGTCCCGTCCGGAACAAAATCAGCGGCCTCATATTTAAACCAGGCATCGGCCCCTTCTGCGGCAAACAACTCTTCAATACGGGAGCAGACCGCCTCATCTTTTAGGATTGCACCACAGTCCGCACAGGTGAGTACAGTCAGAGGTACTCCCCAGGAACGCTGTCGGGAAACACACCAGTCCGGTCGTCCCTCCACCATGCCGTAAATCCGCTGCTCACCCCAGGCCGGGGTCCAGGTTACCTCGCCAATGGCTGCCAGAGCCTTGTCTCGCAGATTATTTTCATCCATGGAGATAAACCACTGTTTAGTGGCTCGATAAATGACCGGTTCCTTACAGCGCCAGCAATGGGGATAGGAATGATTAATAGCGGTTTCCAGCACCAGGGTGGAATCCGCCTTCATATCATCGTTGATCTCCCGGTTGACATCGGGAATCTGTCGTCCCTCGTATTTGCCTGCCTCTTCGGTATATTGGCCGTCGTCATCCACAGGTGACAACACTTCCAGACCGTAACGCAGGCCGGTGATATAGTCATCAGCACCATGACCGGGGGCAGTGTGAACACAGCCGGTACCAGAATCGGTGGTTACATAATCGGCCAGCACCATCAGAGAATCGCGATCCATAAAGGGGTGACGACATTTTTTCCCTTCCAGTCCTTTGGCAGAAAAGAGAGCCAGCTTGCTGTATTTCTCTTTTTCAATACCAAACGCCTCAAAACAGCTCTCCACCAATTCATCAGCCAAGATCCAGACCTCGTCCTCCACTGCAATAGCTGCGTACTCCACCTTGGGGTGAAAGGCAACCCCCATGTTGGCAGGCAGGGTCCAGGGAGTGGTGGTCCAAATAAGGACATTGACCTTTTTTCCGCTCAACTCGGGTACAATGTCACTCAGGTCATCGGCCACCGGAAATTTAACGTAAATAGAGGGCGAGGTGTGGTCATAATACTCCACTTCCGCCTCAGCCAGGGCAGTGCGGCAGGTAGAACACCAATACACCGGTTTTTTGGAGCGCACCACGGAACCGGACATGAGGAAGCGGTTAAACTCTCTGGCAATGGAGGCCTCATAATCATAGGACATGGTCAGATAGGGATCATCCCACTCGCCCAGGACACCAAGCCGCCTGAACTGCGCCTTCTGGGTCTTGATCCATTTTGCGGCGTACTTGCGGCAGGCACCACGCTTGGCAAGGGTGGGGATGGTATCCTTTTTATCACCCAGTTCCTTATCCACATTATGTTCAATAGGCAGACCATGGCAGTCCCAGCCCGGGATGTATGGAGCCTTGAAACCAGCCAGCCGCCGGGATCTGAGAATTATATCCTTGAGAATCTTGTTAAAGGCGGTTCCCAGATGGATATTACCGTTGGCATAGGGAGGGCCGTCATGGAGGATAAAGAGGGGTCTGTTCTCCTCTGCCGCAACCTGTTCAAGTTTCGCATACAACCCCTTTTTGTCCCATTGCTGCAAGTACTGGGGTTCTTTCTGGGCCAAATTGGCCTTCATTTTGAACCTGGTCTTGGGCAGGTTCAGGGTATCCCGGTATTCCATGGTCTCTCTCGTGATAAAATCGTAAAAGTAAAAATAAAATTGTGGCTGCTGAAGAATAAGTTTTTGACGAAATTAAAGATTTTACTCCGAAGGATAGAAGATGCAAGGGAAAACAGGACGTACGTTGAAAGATCAAAATAAAAATGCCTCAACCTTTGATTCGCTGGTCAGCAACAGGTATGCGTTATGATTGCCGGGAAGTAGCTCCAGCTACAGCATAGCCGTCATCACAGTTATGATGTTCCCAATCAAAATCAGTATTTACCCTTTTGGCAATGATCAGTTATCAAAGATCTCGTTGAGTGTCTCTACTGTTAAAATACGCTTCGCCCATATCTGTAGTTGCTGGTCATCTGCACTATGTAAACGATTAATGACCCCGTCACTCAGGCGACCAAATTTTTGCTCAAGAAGTTGCTGCAAAAGACTTGAAGTTCCCTCCTGTATTCCTTCTTTCCGCCATTCCTTTTTCCATTCCTGCACACGTTCTGCCCGCATAACATTTATCTCGCGAAGTTCATTTATTACGAAATTGCTCTTTTATATCGTTTTATTGTTTACTCTCGTTCCCACGCAGCGCATGGGA
>DAOVTM010000424.1 GCA_030633145.1 Desulfobulbaceae bacterium | reverse complement strand
TTTTTACTATTTAGACACACATAGTGAAAATTATAAAAATGGTCATTTATAGAAAATTTACCAAAATATCAATCTGCTCTATCGTGTTAATTTTATGTGATAATTTTGTCAACATTTAAAATTCGAAAACTTGAGTATATTGCACCCTTTTGTTTACCTCTGCTCCACCTTTGACGACCCGGTGGGTCGGGCTCCGCCTTTTCGACCCACTGTCGGGCCGTCCTGTTCTGTTCCTGCCGGATTCCCTGACCCTAACTGGCTCACCTGAACTCGGGCACAACAACGAAAGCCAAGATTGTCGAAGCGGAAGCCAGGCCCGAACCCGTTCCGATAAGCGGAACGGCAGTCCCGCGCCCTGAGGCCCCACGAGCCGCCGCGGACGACACGATCCGCGCCGCGCTTCCCATCATCCCAGGGTTTCCCATCTTCAGGAGCATCCTTATAACTATCATGCCAGGAATCAGCAGTCCACTCCCATACATTGCCCAGCATATCATAGAGTCCCCAGTTGTTGGGCAGCTTTTGTGCAACGGTTCGAGTTCCGGCCTGCTTAAAGTCAAACTGTTTTTCTTCCCAATCCACCTTATACCCTTTTTCCAGATCAAAATCCAGACCTGAGTTACCGCCATACCAGGCTATGGGATGCAGGGCAGGTGCGTTATACTCTCCGATGATCTCCATAGTACCGGTATAGAGGGCAGTGGTGGAGCCTGCCCGACAGGAGTATTCCCACTCTGCCTCGCCGGGCAATTCCAGTTCCAGTGTGAGTTTATTTTTTTTCATCCGCTTATTAAACTTTTCCAGGAACTGTTGACAGTCATCCCAGCTTACCTGTTCCACTGGCCGATCCGGTGCTTGAAACTCACTCGGGTTCTCTCCCATAACTGCTGACCACAGCTCCTGGGTGACCGGGGTGGCAAAGAGCCAGAATCCCTGTTCCAGGGTGACAGGATGCTGCGGCCCCTCAGCTTCCCAGCGACCAGGTTCATCCTCTGGCAAACCCATCAGAAAATGACCCGGCGGTATCCAGCGCATCTGCTGACGCAGAGGATTTCCCTTATGGGTCAAAACAAACTCCGCCCATAATCCGTACTGATCCCTGCCCATGCTCTCTGCCCAGGCAGGTCTGTTGACCAGACAAACCAGCCGCATCTGCTCGCTGTCGGTGCGGATTTCCAGTTGCTCAAGCCCAGGGAGGAGAGTAAACGATCCTTCCCCCTGTGGGTTGTCCAGCCATATCCGTTCAACACCCTTGCCCAGCCTTGTCTCTGCCTGCCCTGGTGCTGCCCGGTATGTAACTTTTACCATACCGTCACGGGAGGTCAGCACGCCAACCGGGCTGCCTGCTCCAGGTGGCAAAGCCTGTCTGGTTATGCGCAGGCTATCGCCCTGGTGGCTCAAATAGATTGGAAAGGGATCGACTTGAGGGGAAACAACCTCTGTTTCCTGATGGACAAAGGAATCTATTGCCCAGCAGGCATCCCTGGTTGCTGCTGCCTCCCTGACAGAAGGTGCCAGACGGTCATTAAAGCCTTTCAGCCATTGTCTTGCCTGTTCCCCCAGAGGCGACCCGCCGGGAGTGGTGACCTGCTCAGCAAGATAGTTGAGGAGCAGCACTCTGTCCTGTTGCTCTTTGGGAGAAAACAGATCCTTGCCCTGTTCATGAAAGTTGATCACCGTTTCAAGCCATATTTCATACGGCAGATGGACTGTAGCCTGCTGCATGGCGGCAAGGGTTGCCCTTGCTGTTGCCCTTGCTTCATCCTCCCCTAATCGCTCTCTGAACTGTTTATGGCGGACAATGGTCTCTTCCAGGCTCAGGGAGACGGCAATCATGCCGGATGCGGCCAGCCCCTTCTGCTGCCAGAGCAGGGATTCAAGACAGGCCGGGTAGCGGTGCCTGCCCAGCAGCAACCGTACCCGACGCAGCAGAGCCGGTTCAATACGGGGGGCAGCAGAGAGATGGGTGAGCAGTTCCCCTACCCTCTCTGCCAGCTCCTCCGGGGTAAGGGGCAGCGGAGCGGGATGTTCCCAGCTCAGGAGTTGAAAAAGGTCTGCCGTTTCCTGTGGACATTCAGCCGGAGAACAGGGAATAAGGGCAAGGCAGCGCGCACCGCAGTCAACCAGTTCCCTGCCCAGGGATGCCCAAAAGGCTGCGGCTCGGCCTCCGTCACGAGCCAGGCTGCCCAGGTCGCTGAGAACCAAAACCTGATCGCCAGGGTTCGGGGTAAGGGGGGTAACTGTGCCGTCTTGGTGAAAGACCAGGAGGTGGTCATGGCATTCACTGTAAATGGCAGGGAAAAAACCGTTTTTCGGATACAAGCCGGATAGATGATCCTGAACAAGAGCCTGATCCCAAACATAGGGAGCCAGATAGTCGCTGCGGTCTTCGATCACATACAGGCTGGAACCCCAGCTGAACCTGTGTTCACGGGGCAGATGCTCAAGGGGTTCCCCCTGACTTATCCGCTCTACGGTTTCCGTGAGATCAATGGCATGGGAAGGACGGTGTCTGGACAGGGCCTCCCTCAGCCTGGGAACCAGGTCGCTGAAAGGGGTCAGGCTGAGGTACTCGGCTGGCGGCTGTTTTTCTCGGGTCGGGAGGCTTGCCCGAACCCGGCTTTTATTATGTCCGGGAAGAACAATCTCCCTGCGGGAAAGGGTCTGCGGCTGCCAGAACGGGGTTGGGGAAAGTGGTTTGCGCTGGAATGATTTTATCGTTTGATGACCCGTTGCGGTGGCAACAAAGCCTGGCAATTCCGTATTGCCCTCCCCCCACCCCTCTACGTCGATTTTTTCCAGGGAAAAGCCCAGTGCTTCTGATGCAGCAGGGGACAGCGTTCCCTTATGCTGTATAATCGCACGGAGAATATCTCCACGACTGACCAGACCCCGTGACATCAGATTGATTTGCTCTTCTGAAAAAGATAAGGACGAGTCATAGCCAGGAGTTCTTGTGCGGTTTTACCGTTACCAGCCAGCTCTTCAACAGCCCGTAACAGATCAAGATACTCGGCCTGACCGGGCAGGGGCGGTTTATTATGGGCTGCCTTACGGTCTTTAACGAGATAATCAGCCGCTTTTTTCAAAACATCTTTTTCCAGCTTTGAGTGAGCCTGTCCACGCTTTACCAGTAGTTTTTTCAGCTTATCTTCATCCTCTGGCAGTTCCATACGGATGACCGCACAACGGCGGACAAAGGCATCGGGCAGTCCCCGTTCCCGGTTGGTGGTGATGACGATAAAGGGTGGTCTCCCCTCATCGGTGTGAATAGCTTCGGCCAGACCCCGTGGATGGAAACTGGACTCGCCCAATGCCTCCAGCAGACCATTTGGTACCCCGATTTCGGCCTTGTCGATCTCGTCAATGAGGACAACCACTCCATTGTCCGGGTTGCCCCCGTCAAGGTGTTGGGAAGGTTCTACTGCCATCTCCTGTTTGCCTGCCGATTGCCAGTTCAGCCCCCACCAGAGCGGGCCGGGACAGATATAGTCTTTCAGGGGGAGACGGTCTCTACACTCTTCTTTCCGGGTATCCTCTTTCTCC
>DAOVTM010000322.1 GCA_030633145.1 Desulfobulbaceae bacterium | reverse complement strand
CTCTTCCTCTCCCTGCTCTGGCTCCAGGCTCGCCCCTTTTATGAGCAGTTGTTTCAACGCTCCTATTCTCCAACCGCCTTTGTCCTCTCCAACATCAAGGCTAACCTGCCCATACTTCTGCCCTGGCTGATCCTCTCCCTGGCCTTTGACCTGCTGGCTCGGCTGCCCTGGCCTGCCTTCCAGGAAATGCTGAATTCGTTCTGGGGCGACATCCTCCTCTTTATCCTCTTTGTCTTCTTTCTGGTTCTCTTCTTCCCGCCTCTGGTGCGCCGGTTGTGGAACTGTACACCGGTGGAGGCCGGGCCTCTGCGTACTGAAATTGAAGACTTTTGCCGCAGTCAGGATTTCTATCCAAAGATATTCTACTGGCCTCTGTTTGAAGGCCGGGTGCTAACCGCAGGTATCATGGGCATAATTCCCGGCTTCAGATATTTGCTGATAACACCTGCCCTGGCAGCGGTACTGGACAGGGAAGAGCTGCAATCGGTGCTGGCCCATGAGATCGGCCATGTCAGGAAATTCCATCTTGTCCTCTATATCCTCCTCTTTATCGGTTTCAGTATCCTGGCCGGGGTTTTGACCGAGCCTCTGCCCCATTTACTGCTCAACTCAGACTGGTTTTTTCGCCTCCTCATCTGGACAGAACTGCCAGGGGACGGGCTGCTGACCTTTCTCAGCACAGTACCCATGCTGCTGCTGATCCTGCTCTATTTCCGTTTTTTGTTCGGCTATTTTATCAGAAATTTTGAACGCCAAGCGGATCTGCATGTATTTAAGGCCCAGGGAACAAGCATCCCCCTGATTCGATCCTTTGAAAAGATCGCAGCCATGAGCGGCAATATCCGTGACCAAAAGAACTGGCACCATTTCGGTATCGGTGAACGGATTGATTATCTTGAACGATGTGAGCGTGACCGCAGCCAGATTCAACGACATGACCGTAAGGTTTACTCATCCCTGGCCCTCTATTTCATCCTGGTATGCGCTGCCCTGGCCTCATCATTTTTTCTCGATTTTTCCAGCGATTTTTCCAGTAAGGGTATCAAGCCGGAACTACGCTACAACAGAATTATCTTGCAGCAGAAGGTGCAGGAGGAGCCGGAAAACAGCATCTGGTGGACACAGTTGGGTCATATCCTGGTGGAAAGCAGGATGGAGGAACAGGCCATAGCCGCCTACGAGGAGGCACTGCAACGCCCCCCGCTACAGCCGATGGCAGCCAACAATATGGCATGGCTGCTGCTTACTGCCGAGGACAGGTCTCTGCGTGACAATGAGCGCGCCCTGCAACTGGCCCGCTCTGCTGCCGCATCAATAAAAACAGGCGGAGTCTATGATACCCTGGCCACGGCATTGTGGGCCAATGCTCAGATTCATGAGGCAATCCTGGTTGAAGAGGAGGCCGCACGCCTTGATCCCCACAATGCAAAAAATCAGGCTTATTATCAGGAACAGATAAAGACCTTCAGGACAAGCCGATGGCAGTCGAAATAAACAACCCCTCCCTCCCCCTTCTCCTGGCAGGTCCTATCCTCCGCCATGTCAGCAGTGACCAGGTAATTCTGTGGCTGGCCTGCTCCCAGCCGGTTGACATTCATTTGCGCTGTCTGCAAGGGGAGACCTGTCTTGTCAGCCAAACCTGGCAGTCCGGCCATAAACATCATCTCCGACTGGGGGAACAGGCACATATTCACCTGTTGCAGGTACAGCCAGAAACACCGCTCCCCATGGATGAGTGGATCAGCTACGATATTGGTTTGCAGCCTGCAGACGGAACGATCCAGTGGCTGCAGCAAACTGCGCCCCAACTTTTTTATGAAGATGTTCCTCTGCCCAGTTTTGTGATCAAATCCCGCATTGACCACCTCCTGCATGGCTCCTGCCGCAATCCGCACCATGACGGCGGTGAGGGTGCAGACGGATTACTGATTGTGGATAAGCTGCTGAAAGAGGCACGAGGACGCACCCCATCCCTTTCCAAACAGCCGGCACTGCTATTAATGACAGGGGATCAGATATATGCCGATGACGTGGCAGGTCCCATGCTGCATGCCATTCATCAAACCATTGACCTGCTCGGGCTGGGTGATGAACCCCTGCAGGGAGCGACCATCCCGGACAGCCAGGGGTTGCGAAAAAGTAAAAACAACTATTATGGACGCACCCGCCTCCTCCCCGACATCAAAGCCAACGCCAGGCTGCGTGACCGCTTTTTCGGCGGAGTGCGCAAACCGGTATTCACCTCCGCCAATGCCGATAATCACCTCATCACCCTGGCAGAATTCACTGCCATGTACCTGTTGATCTGGTCACCGGTATTATGGGAGTTCATTGATCTGGAAAAAACAGACCTGGAGGAAAAACACCAAAAGCAGTATCAAGACGAACGCAAGGCCATCACCCTCTTCAGCAGGGAACTGACCAGGGTGCGGCGCGCCCTGGCCAATGTGCCGATCTATATGATGTTTGACGATCATGATGTTACCGACGACTGGAATCTGACCAGGGGCTGGGAGGAAAGTGCCTACAGTCATCCCTTTTCCCGGCGGATCATCGGGCAACGCCCTGATCGGGTACAGCCTGTTCCAGGCATGGGGCAACAGGTTTGATGCCCTGCCCGACTCCCTGCTTGAACCGTTGCAAGAGGTCTGTAATCCAGCGAATCATACAGGTACACAAAATTCCTGTACACAACATACCAATGCACAACATGACCGCCTGATCACAAAACTGCTCAACTTTCAGGGCTGGCATTACACCGTAAACACCCGCCCCAAGCTCGTGGTGCTGGATACCCGCACCCGACGCTGGCATTCCCAAAAGGATGCGGGACAGCCCTCCGGCTTGATGAACTGGGAGGCATTAAGCGAACTCCAGCAGCAGCTCATGGGTGAAAAAGCTGTAATCCTCCTGTCCGGCTCCCCTATCTTCGGGGTCAAACTGATTGAGGTGATACAGCGTATTTTCACCTGGTTTGGTCACGCCCTGACCGTGGATGCGGAAAACTGGATGGCTCATCCAGGGGCTGCCAATGTGATTCTCAACATCTTCTCCCATACCCAGACTCCACACCATTTCACCATCCTCTCCGGTGATGTCCATTACTCGTTTGCCTACGATGTGCGGCTCAAATACCATGAAACCAGCCCCCTTATCTGGCAGATATGCAGCTCAGGGGTCAAGAATACCTTCCCGGATCGGCTGCTGCGGGTGTTTGATAAACTGAACCGCTGTATGTTTGCGATAAACTCACCCTTAAACCGGCTCACCCGACGGCGGGATATGCGGATTCGGCCACGCCGCCCCGGCAAACACCGCCAGAGGTACCGCCATAAACGGCTGGTCAACGGCTGTAATATTGGCCGGGTCTGGTTTGATGGTGACGGCGCACCCAGCAAGATTGAGGTCTTGCTTACCAGTGGGGAGTGTATTGGTTTTACCGAGGGGTATGAGAGTGACTGGGTGGATTGAAGCAATCATCAATATCCTCAAAAACACGCACCAACTGCTCAACCATATACAGAGGAAGGTTGAGTAGAGCAAACTCTACCCTCTGACTCTCGCCGGACTGCGCAAATTTATGGCTGACCTGCTGCACAGACGGAGGATTGAGGTCAAAACGAACCGCCTTTTTCATCCCTTTTTGACAGATAAACTGGAGCAGGGATTTTAGCGAGCCACTCTTACCAGCCTTTACCTCCACCGGCACAACCCTCTGTTCCAGTTGGACGAGAAAGTCAACTTCTGCATTGACTGAACGACCTTCCCGCAGCCAATAGGTCAAAGTTGCTGGAGAAGTCGCTCTGCCCAGGAGGGTGAGATGCTGGGCTATAAACTGTTCCGCAATCTTGCCCTCATTAATAAAAGGACGGGTTTTCAACTCGTCAAGCGTGATGCGGGTAATTCCACAGAGGTGGTTGACAAGGCCGCAGTCAAGAAAAAACAGTTTAAAGACTCGTTCATTGACAGTTGCCCGTAATGGCAGACCTGAGCCGTCGCTATGGCAGACTTTTCTAATCACCTGGGCCATGACCAGTAATTCCAATGCCTTGCGGACATCCCTTGCCTGGGTGTCTGGATCGACCCGTACATATTTGAATTTTTCACCTATGCCATGGGGCGTATAATCAAATACCTTATGGAGCATGAGCAGGGCTGACTGTCTGGCATATTTGGCAAAATCGTCCTTATAGGTCAGGGAAATGGAGGCATGGACATCAAACACCTGTTCCCAGTCACGGTTACTCTGGATAAAACAGTGTATTGCCTCGGGCATCCCCCCAATGAGAAGATAAATGCGTTGCAGTTCCAGCAGTCGTTCGTGGGCAGCCAGAGGAAAATGATCGCCAATCCGATACGTCCGTAAGAGCGCAAGTAAAGAGTCCTCTTCCATGGCTGTCAGCATCTCCTCAAAACTCATTGGTTCGAGAAAAAGATACTGAATACGACCGACCGGCATGGAAAAGGAGTGCTTTGCCAGGGCAAATTCAAGGAGAGAACCAGCAGCAATCAGAGGGATGTGGGGAAAATCCTCATAAAAATAACGTAAAGAGGCAATGGCGGCAGGAACAGCCTGGATTTCGTCGAGAAAAAGCAGTCCATGTCCGCTCTGGATATCTCCCTTTCCACAGATATACGCAAGCTCCTGTAGTATCAACGAGGGATCGTTACTTTTAAAGACGGAAACAAGAGAGGGGTGCCGCTCAAGGTTTACCTCATGCAGAGTGAGGTAATTTTTCTTTGCGAAATTTCCCCACTCCCCTTTCTTTTTGAACGAAACATACCCATAAAAAATTCAATGGCTGAATAAAACATACCCTTAAAACATTCAAAACGCAAGTGGGATACAATCGGAAGTAGTTTTCTACAAAAAAAATTAAGCCGCAGATTACGCAGATTACGCAGATGACGCAGATTAAAAAAGAGTCATAATCTGCGAAAAT
>DAOVTM010000177.1 GCA_030633145.1 Desulfobulbaceae bacterium | reverse complement strand
TGGCTGCAATCCCGCTATACATGGGCAACAAGATAAAAATTGGCCGTTTGCCGGTCTGAGTTGTCAGTCGAAGTCTCCACTGCGTTGCGCTTATCTATCAGTGTGCAGTTTTCAGTCACTGACTACTGATAACTGCACACTGATAACTTTACACAAAATAAAATTGGCTACCAACTTAAGGCGGGACAAGCCGTAATTTCAAATAGATAACTCTTGTCGTCCTCTGGTTCCCACAGACGGAGTCTCGCAGGCTCGCTTACCTGGAGCGTGGGAACGAGAGGGAGTGAAGAAATGTCCCGGCTAAAGTTGGTAGCCATAAAATCGAAACAAATTGTCCAAAAATAGCACCTGAATTACGATGGATTTACTATGTCTGTTACGATGTTTGTATTAATGCTATTTCCTCAGATGTCAGATTAAATAGCTGATAAACCGTATGATTGAGGTCTGTTTCTAACTGTGCTATTTGCCTGCTGAGGTCGTTTCTTTTGCTCTGCTCATCTTCCAGATAGTCCTGCCAGTCGTTACGTTCTGCCAGGGGGAGAGTTGATTTGAACTGTTTTTTGATCTCTTTCTGGAGAGCGGAAAAATCGAGCAGCCACCAACTGGTCAGTTTCTTGTTCAGTTTTGCCTCACGCTCAGGAGGGCAGAGGTCAGGGAGACGGCGACGGAAGTTGTTTTCTATGGTGTAGCGTTGTTGGCTGAGGTGCTGGCATTGTTCTGCCAGGTTGCCGATGGTTGTTTTTTGTTCTGGTGTTGCCGGGGGGATAGGTATTTTATCTATATATTGACGGATGTAACGGTAGAATCCACCTCGTATTGTTGTGCTGAAAGACGTAAATATAAACTGGCAGGTTATTGAATTTAACCAGCCAAGTAAAAAAGTGTCTTCTGTGGGGAGGATATACCCAGTATTTGCTAATAAATAGTACTCATTTGTCCATAAGAAGTTGTTTGTTTTAGCTATATCAGCCCATATTATTGTTGGCTTGTCAAATTTTTCATAATAAGCACAAGCACGAAGCTCCCACCAAAATTCACCCTTATCGGAACGTTTTCTTCCTTTTTCAGCAAAAGGTTCAAACCACTCCGCTACAGATGGGTATTGTTGCTTTAACCAAAGCCAGGCATCTTCCTCGCCAAGCAAGTCTTCAGGATTTTTGCCCATAGACTGACGTGTCCAATTTTTTGGTATGGTTACCAACCAAAGCTCTCTTGGTTGGGTGTGCCATCTGTTCAGGTCTTTTCCTTCGAGAAAAGGTTTCAGTAATTCTTCAGATTTTTGATCTTCGGTAACCAGCTTATCTCTGGTTTTTCGATCAATGATGAAAGCGGCATTAAGTCCGGTTTTAATTCCGTATAGCGGAGAACCATAAACCTCTTTCAGCATTGGACAGTCCTTCACAAGTTTCTGTCGTAATCTCGATATATCTTCATCCTCAAGCTGCCAACTCTGTTCAACCAGCCTCTTCTGGAGCATGACACCATGTTCTTGAGTAAAAAACTGATCAAGGTTTTCCGGAATTTCCTTTTTCAAGGCCAAAATTTTCAGGCGAGTTTCAGTCTGCTGCACTGTCTTTTGCAGGACAGTAATAGCAGGATAGGTGGTCACCCCCTCAAACACCTGGAGGTCACCAAAATCAACAATCGTTTCTAAGGTCGTCTCTTGAGAGAGAAATCTGCGTAACAGCTTCCCTGACCCGGTTTTGAAAAAAGTAGATGAAGAGATATACCCCATCCGTCCGCCAGGTTTGAGCAACTTATATCCCAACTCAAAAAAGTAGGCATAGAGATCAGCCACCCCGTTATAGACAGTAAAATTCTCCTCAAGCCACGGTTTCAGGTCACTGAACAACTCCTGCCGCACATAAGGAGGATTCCCCAGCACCACATCAAAGCCGCCCTGTGCCATAATCTCAGGAAAACCATCCTGCCAGCAAAAAGTCTCACCCGGTGCAGGCCTGTCCATGCCCAGACTGTTCCCGGCAATGAGATTTGAATTCAGGGAGGTGAGCGACTTATCCCGTTCCGCTGTTTTCAGCCACAGCGACAGCTTGCTGATCTCAATGGACTCCGGGTTGATGTCCACACCATACAGGTTGTTGGTGAGAATCTCCTTGTTAAGGTCAAAGAGAGAGTGCTGGCCAGTGAGTTCGGCCAGCTTGTCATTAACCCGTTGGTATTCGGCATGAAGGTAATCAAAGGCCGCAACCAGAAAGGCTCCAGAGCCGCAGGCCGGATCAACCACCTTGACCTTTTCCAGCGCAGATTGCCAGGCATACCAGAAGCGCAGCTCAGTTTTTTTGCCCCGCTTCCATTGAATGGATTGATCCTTTTTAAACTGTCCGTAATCGGCCAGCAGGGCAAGGAAGAGATCCTTGATATGGCTGCCCAGGGTATGGTCGACAATAAAAGCGGTGATATGATCGGGCGTATAAACAACGCCCTGCCGTTTCCGTTTTCCCCTTACTGCCCGTGTCTTTTTGGGTTGAACCTGATCCGGGGCAGGCAGGGTACCGTCTTCCACCTGTATAGTCAGGGTTTCCAGGTCAGCAATGGACTGTTCAAAGATATGGCCCAGCACAGTGACCGAGACCTCAGAGTCAAAATCGTATTTGGCAAGCTCGTTGACCGCTTCGCAGACCGTATCAACTACCTTTAGCCTGTCAAGCAATGTGTCAGCAGCAAAGAGGCCGCCGTTATAGGCGGGAATGGAAAGTTGGCTGTTGCCCTGGTCAATGGCCCGGAACAATCCCTTGAAATTCTCGTAAATAGGACGGGGGTTATACGGATCTGCGTGTTCAAATGCCTGCTGGATGCTGTTTTCCGGGATCAATCCCTTGTCTTCGGCAAAGGCGATAAAGAGTAAGCGGTCAAGCAGCTTCTGGGCTGGAGCGATCAGGCTGGATGCCTTCATTGCCGGGTTGTCGTGTATCAGGCGGCAGATGAGCAGCTCACGCAGTTTTTTATAGTCTGCATAGAGCTGTACCGTGATTTCCTTGTCCGCCATCAGACTCTGGTTGAGCAGTTGTGCGGTCTTGCCGCTGAGGAGATTGTCAGCGTGCAAAAGGAGAATGAAATGTCTATAGTTGAGCGGGTCAGTCAACTCGGCGAGATAGAACTGTTCATAGACCAGGGAGGTCTCGCTGACCGCATAGAGGCGCAGTTCAATATAGTTGCTGACCAGCACCCACTGTGCGCCTCGGATATCACGGGCATAATCCCAGGCCTGCTGTACCGGGGTCTTGTGGCGACCGGGCATGATAGCATCAAGGTTTTTTGTCCTGGCTCCTTTCAGTTCAACTGGAGCTATGACTGTGTCGGTTGCCCGGTTGTCGCTGAAATGCCCCAGGGCCAGGTCAACCGCACCCCGGGCAACACCATATTCCCGTGCAAGCGTCCAGGTTTCCCCGGTGCCAAAAGGGGTGTAGCCCAGGATATCTGCCATGATGTTCTGGGAAAAGGGGGCGTGGATTGCGACTTCAGTCTGTTTTAAGAGACTACCGGTTTCGATCTTCTCTTTCCAGTTGTGCAGGATTGTACGATGCTGCTCTGGCAGGGAGTGTGATTGGGCTGCCAGTGCCTTGGCGATTATTTTTTTCTGGAAGAGATGCATGATTATGAATTGTTAGTATCCTCTTTACAATGTATGGTTAATCGGGCAACCGGGTAGGGTGCATTCCATGCACCATGATCATATTCGCATCAACACGAACCGTGATATTTATCCGCATATTAGTCTCATTCCCACGCTCTAGTTTGGGAATGAGTTATGGACGCTCCTGCGTCCTGCACCAGCCGCTGGATCGGCAAATTAAGGTTCCCACAGACGGAGTCTCGCAGGCTCGCTTACCTGGAGCATGGGAACCAGTGGTTTACTTAGTTCCTAATAAAGAGGCAGCATACAGCGGAATATTTATAAAATCACCATCATGGGTGAAATTTCTTGGGGAGGTACGATAAACCGTGTCAGGCTTGTTAAAACTTCCGGCACCGTCTGAATCTCGTCAAAAAAGATCCAGGTGTCTTTACTGGATATTTTCTTCCCCAGGTGTAAACTTAAATTTTCTATGAGAGTATCGGGAGACAGAGAACGAGAGAACAGTTCTCCCAGGCCGGGTTTCTGTTCAAAGTTGAATGTGATAAAATTGCCGTATTCCTGGTTGGCAAAAGATTCCACCAACCAGGTTTTGCCTACCTGATGGGCTCCCTGGAGTAGTAACGGCTTACGTCTGGGATTATTTTTCCAGGTTTTAAGGTCTTGGTACAGATGTCGCTTCAAGAAAAATCTCCAAAAAAGTTACCACCACCATTTCGGGTATGATCGATTTGGAGCCAGGTTGTTCACCAGCAGGGCAACAAGCAGTAATATCGCTGTTCCCCGTGCCACGGGATAAAGAGCGTACAGATACCCTATCTCGTGTAGCTGCGGACTGCCGATAACCGCTATCAAGGCAGTTGCCCCGCCCGGCGGATGCAGTGTTTTGGTCAACTGCATCAGGGCAATGGATAATGCTACGGCCAGGGCCGCCGCTATCCAGAGGTGGGAGGGAAGGAGCTGATAGCAGAACACCCCGACCAGGGCAGAGAGAATATGACCGCCCACCAGGTTTCTCGGCTGGGATAAGGGGCCGTCAATGGCACCATAGATCAGCACTGCTGAGGCACCGAAAGAACCAATGACCAGGTTCACATCAGATTTTGCGACATAATTTGCAAAGTTGCTTAAAGGCAAGACATGCAGTGCGCTAATACCAAGAAATGCTCCCAGAAAAGACCACAATACCTCGGAAAAAGGCATTACCCTGGGAGATGTTCCGCCTCCTTTCATTTTCGAGAGATAGTTTTTCATTTTTTGCACCTTGTTCCATTGCAATTACTGGCATCCTTTATTTGCCAGTTGACACTTTTTTCATCAAATTATTCGTACCGGTGCGTAAAACGCACCCTACATTGTTGTATAAATGGAACCTTGTAGGGTGCATTTTATGCACCAAAAGTGGTTACAACCTCGAAAGTGTCAACTACTTTTGCACCAATATGAAGGATGCCCAATTACTCTTCACTCTTTTTCAACAATGTCCTGCAAACAAAAAAGGTGCCAACCGGTTTCCCGATATGGCACCTTTAAAGAGCCTTCATTTATCCGCTTCTATCGGATAAGTAGAGGATCTTATAAGCCAATCACGGTGATAGAAACACGGCGATTTAAAGCGCGAGCCTCTTCGGTGTCGTTCTTGACCAGGGGATCATTCTTACCATACCAGTGCATCGTGATACGCTCTGCCGGAACCTTGGAGTTGGCCAGCAGGTACTCGCGAACGCTTTCAGCACGACGTTTGGAGAGATCCATATTGTAGCCTTCTTTACCGGTATCGTCGGTATAGCCTGCCAGAACAACCATGGTTTTTGGGTTTGCTTCCAGGAATGTTCCTAATTCTACCAGACCGGTCTCAACATCTTTTTTCAGGTTAGATTTATCAAAGTCAAAGAAGATACCGAAATCAGCACTGGTGGCGATAATCTTATACAGGGCACTTGTGGTATATGCGGGGTTGTTCAGCATCTCGTAAAAAGGAATGACCATGGAGCAGTCATTTACCTCTGCTACAGCCTTGACCAGTGATTCCTCGGTCTGGCCGGTTGCACTGCTGACAACATAGAGGCAGACATCATGATTTTTCACAAGTCCTTTAACCATGGGAAGCGGCTTGATGGCATCGGCTTCTTTAGACTCGGTATAAGTACCATCGGTGAAAAGGAAAACAGCGGTTTTACCTTTCAGTTTACCAAGAATAGAATCTACATTGGTCAGCGCATTCTGGAGTGGAGTGGGGCCGCTGGCAGTCTCAGGGAGCGAGGCTACTGCCTTGGCAAAGGTTTCCTTGCTGTAGGGGGCAACAGGTAAAACAGTAATAAAGGAACCTTCCGGATTAACCCCGGCACCAGGAGTAAAGACATATACTCCTGCATTCCAGTCAAGATTAGGCAGGCTGATGTTTGCCTGGGCAAGGATCTTCTTCTCGGCCTGAATTTCAGACAAATCTTTGTGTCCCAGATAGGGCTGAGCCATGGAACTTGAACTATCGTACAGGACTATAAAGTTGTCAACAGTTTTGACAAAAGCCTGTTGCATACCCATGATCTGGATTTTTTTGGTCACTTCCGCTGCAACAGGGGATACCACCAGACCAGCAAGCATAACACCTGCGGCCACCATTGAGCAAATTTTCTTGATTTGCATTTGTTACTCCTTGTTCGTTATTGTTGCCTTGCGGCATTCTTATACTTCATTCGCCATGCTCCTATAGCAGGTAATGGAAAATAATAATTTTTAGCACAAAATTTATGAAACATCTATAAAATTTTGCAGCAGGTTGATATTTTTTCTCTGTCTAGTGCGCACCATGTTGGCTGACGGAGTCTTGCAGGCTTGCTTACCGTCTCTCCATTCAAGGGCGGAGTAAATTTTCTCAACTATGGTATTGGCAACAATGATGGCAAAGAGAACAGAAAAAAAGGCCAGTACATCATGAAAAGGGTCGGTGAACTGAACCTTGGTATCAAATATTAGATTATGATGATATTTAATTCACCGGAATATTCAATTCACCGGAATAACAACACTCCCCCCGGATGACTCATCACTGTCAAGCAGGTTATCAAGGTCAGGGCATATTGCAGCGAGCGTTTTGCAAAATGATCTCTGTTGTCAATCCAATACCACATGTCCAGATACTGGACAGCAACATACGAGCTTTCCGGTTTTACAGAGCCGCTCTTAATAGTCATCAGCGGCGGCAACCCGCTCAAATCTTCATTAGATATCGGTTGAATCGGGGGAGCTATACCGGATTCTTTATGTTCTTCCGGGAGCTGTACTCCTACTACAGCCATAGCCACCAGGATCTGCAATACAGAACGCCCCTGTATGCGGATTTCATCTGAAGAGTCTTCGAGAGAGTCCCGTACAATACTGACCCGCATCGCATCCCGGGATTGAATTTTTTTCAGCATGAGGAGAAAACGCGCAAAAAGCGGATCAGCGTGGTGGACAACATCGAATTTGGAATTGGTGTTGTAAAATCCATTCACAGAGCGAATGGTGATGCGACCAAGCTGATCCGCCGGCCAGCCTGTTTCCATCAAGGCCGGGATGGAAACAGGCTGGGCAGGTGTCAGTAATGCCCTGACATATTTTTTACCGGAAAGCGGTTTATAGAGAATGGTTGGCCGCTCGCTGAACTTGCCAACCCAGCTTACATCAGCCTGATCATTAGTATAGAGTTGGGATATCGGTGTTCTGAGTGTAAACCTGGCAGAACCGGTATGCTCCATGGTGTAAGCGGTAATAATCTGATCAATGGACACAAAGGCGGTCCAGTCAAAATAACGTATCCTTACGATGTTCATCAGTAGCTGTTCCTTCCAGGAATCAGCGACCGCCGAGGTGTAATCAAAGCGATCTCTGGACATCATTTCAGGGCCGACTCTGCTACAGCCGCTCAGGATCAAAATAGTCAACAAAGTCAGCAATCCGGTTTTTAAATACATGGACATAAGTTGGAAGCTTTTTTACTCTCGTTCCCACGCGCTGCGTGGGAACGGTAAGGGACGCACTACGTCCTTTTGTGGCGCAGCGCGTCTGTGCGTATTCCCACGCAGCGCGTGGGAATGAGAATTTTTGTTCATGGGTCAGGCTGTTCAACATAGTAGTTTATTTCAAATGACAACTTCCATGGCCTGCCGCCCATAACAACGGTTTTCCCGACGTTAAGATTCAGTGGTACCGTCCACTGCTCAGAGTTCCAGTCGTAGAACATGAGTGGCGCGCTCCCGACATTCCAGCCGCCACCCGGCAAAAAGGTAGCAAACGCCTGAATGGTTGTCAGGTTAATGTCAACATCGTCGGAACCGCCAATATCCCATTGGTGATTTGCCCACTGGTTCCCATGCTCCAGGTAAGCGAGCCTGCGAGACTCCGTCTGTGGGAACCTTAATTTGCCGCTCCAGCGGCTGATACAGGACGCTGGAGCGTCCATAATCCATTCCCACGCAGGAGCGTGGGAACGAGGCTTCCAAAAACAGCATACCGTTCGTGAATCAGCACAAAATGCCAGAAAAAACGGACGGGACAAACCGTCTTGCATGG
>DAOVTM010000065.1 GCA_030633145.1 Desulfobulbaceae bacterium | reverse complement strand
CGCTGGAATGGAAGGGATTAGATTTTCAACATACCGCCAGCCAATTTCCGTGAGCGGTGTAACCCGCAGATGTTTGCTGCGCCAGTCCACGGCCTTTGCCAGGGTATGCAGTGTTCCCTGATTTTGGGTGGGTGACGGATCGGCAACACCGTCACCATCGGCATCAATATCTTCGCCTGCGCTTGCTGTGACCACGATCCATTCGTCATCTGCCACCCCGGTAAGGGAAAGGTCAAAGGTGCCTGCACTGAGGAGGTTGCTGCTGTTTTGAGCCGCATCTTTGGGGCCTTCAACAGCGGTTTTTAGATCATCAACCTTGAATGCCTGGATTGATGCCCCGGATAAGGGACCTGTCATTGCTGCTTGATGGGCCATGGGCGGGCCGTTGTAGGTTGATGAACCGTTGAGGAGGAGCATGAGGATTCCGGGAAGGCTGCCACCGGCAATGGCGTTGACAGACAGGAAAGCAGAAAGAAACAGAGGGAGAAAGAGGAGGTGAATTCTTTTTATGGTGTACCTTTAGGCAAGAAGGAATATTTTTTCAACTGTACTCTTCTGAAAGTTTAAGGGTAGCTGATCAGGGGCTGTATGTCAAGAGGTGCAGCAGGTGCGGGTTCTGGAACACCATTCTTAATTATTGACATAGCTCTCATTATGAGATACCTGAAGAGTATGGACGGTGGTTAAAAGAGGTTATCAATACATAAGGTGGAGACATAACAAATGCAAACGGTACGATTAGATATAAGCAATGATATTTTCGACAAGGTACTATTCTTTTTAGAAAACCTGCCTGAAGATAAAATCAAATATAAATTGGAAAGCCCCCTGTTTGCTGATTTTCTCAACCTCTCAAAAGAAGTTGAGAAAATCAATACAGTTGATCGAGAAGAATTACATGAAAGATAGGACATTCATCGACACAAATATTTTTGTGTATGCCTTTCTGAGCAACAAAGAAAATAGAGAAGAATACGACAAGCACCTGAAGGCAAAGGTATTGTTAGAAAAATTTAAATGTAGCGATTTGGTGTTCATATCCACTCAAGTATGCAATGAGTATTATAGTGCTTTGTTGAAAAATAAAATCGTAGATGATGATATCCAGAATAGTATTAACAGATTAATCAATACAGTCCAGGTAGTTGCAATTTCAAAAGAAACAATTATTCAATGCTTTGAGATCAGGAACAGATATGGCTATAGTTATTGGGATTCCTTGATTCTTTCATCGACTTTAGAGAACCATTGCACCATTGTATATAGTGAGGATATGCAGAGCGGTCAGATAATACAGAATACACTATGTATTGTCAACCCGTTTACTGTTGCTTTGAGCCGTAGGTCGGTCTGAACGCAGCGAAGCCCAACAATAAAATAACGGGTGATTGGAATCCAGATGATTTAAATGTTCTATCTCCCTAATCAGCAGGAACAGTTCTATCCGCAGCCCAAGCTCGCAACCCATGGATCTTTTCCGCCATCAAAACCGACAACGGTTTGGTCTGAGCCAGCTCTGCCAGGATATGAACATCAGTCAGATCCTCCTTACGGGCAAAAGAGGCATAAACAGATGCCACCACAGCCTGCTCAATTTCAGCCCCGGAAAAACCGCTTGATGCCTTACCCAGCTCCACAAGATCAAAGCTTTCTGCGTCCTGCTCCCGCAGTTCAAGGTGAATCCTGAAGATTTCCTCTCGGACATCGTCACTGGGAAGATCAACAAAAAAAATCTCATCAAAACGTCCCTTGCGCAGCAGCTCAGGCGGCAAAGCCTCGATATCATTGGCAGTTGCCACCATAAAAACCCGGCTCTCCCGCTCCGCCATCCAGGTGAGCAGAGTACCCAGCACCCGCTTTGAGGGGCCGCCATTGTCGTCCGGGGACAGCCCCTTTTCAATCTCATCTATCCAGAGGACTGCCGGAGCCATCATCTCTGCGGTTTTCAGGGAGTTGCGCAGATTTTTCTCGGTTTCCCCGTAATACTTATTATAGAGAGCCGCAAAATCAAGCCTGAGCAGCGGTACCTGCCAGGCACCGGCCACGGCCTTGGCTGCCAGGCTCTTGCCGCTGCCCTGTACCCCGAGCAGGAGCAGTCCTTTGGGCGTGTCCAGACCGGGCGGTGCATTATCAGAGAGAAAAACCTCTCGCCGGTACCCCAGCCACTCCTTTAATCTGCGCAGTCCGGCAACATCGGTGAAACGAGCGGTCTCCATTTCAAAGGAAAGTACCCCGTCACTGTCCAGGGTCTTATACTTGGCCTCAATGGCCTTTTCCACATCCTGATCATCCAGGATGCCGTTATCATAAATCAGGCTGCGGATGATAGCTCTACAGTCACTGAAACTGAGTCCAATCAGATTCCGAGCCAGAGCCTCAACCACCTCCTGCCGAGCCTGTACCCTGCGTTTTTTCTTCTCTCCCCAGGCTTCACTTTCCGCAAGGATCATCGCTATGATATCATCCCGGCCAGGCAGGGAAAGACTGAACTTGACAGACAGGGTCTCCAGTTCTGAGGGGATAGTCACTGTGGGAGAGACAAGGATCAGGGTACGGGCGATTTGGCTGTACTGCTTGCCGATCTCCCGCAGCAGCCTGACCACCACCGGTTCTTCCAGCCAGGGATGGAGATCAAAAAATACAAAGATCCCCTCCTGGTCGGACTGGAGAATCTGCTGCAGGGCGGTGCCTGGATTAGACTTATCCTTACTGCTATCCACATTATGCGTCCCCTGCAATCCGCTAACCACTGACCAGCGGATAATCGGCTTGCCCAGCCGGTTTCCTAACCGTTTGACCAGCGCATCCAGCCGAGCCTCCTCCGGGGTTTCCACATAAATAATAGGCACAGCAGATTCAATCAGCAATTCAAGATCGTGTAAATCACTCATAATATTTTTTTTATGTTCAGTTGAATAAGGTTGTCTGATATAGTATAAACAATATTATTCCTACAATACATACAAAAATTATACAAAATATCTGTCTGGAAAAATTCAACCTGGAAACAAGCAAATGAAAGCACTGTTACAAAAACTCACTGTTCTTTCCCTCTCACTGGCCTGTTCCTGTCTCCTTGCTCTCTTTTCAGTGGTACCTGTCCTGGCCGCACCCGGCTATGTACAGTCCCCTCCCCTGTCCAAAGTCGTTGCCGGAGTCAAGGTGGCTGCGGTCAGCAACAGTTCTCCATTGCAGGTACCAATTATCACCTGGGGAGGAGATATTGCCACTATCCTGGGAAACGGCAAGACAGTACAGACCGGTGCTTCCAGTATTTTTGCCGACAAGGGGCTGCAATTGAAGCTGGTACGGGAAGATGTCTTTCCAAACCAGGTACGGGCCTACCTGGAGGGAAAATCCCCCTATTTGCGCGGCACTATGGGCATGATCAACATGGCATCCGAGGTGCTGGCAAAGGACGCACGTACCAAACCGGTGATTATTTACCAGATGACCTGGTCAACCGGTGGTGATGCCCTGGTGGTCAAACCGGGTATCCACGGGGTCAAAGACCTGCGCGGCAAGACCATTGCCCTTCAGGCTTATGGTCCCCATGTGGACTATATGACCAAAATTCTTGCTGGCGGCGGCCTGACCCCAAAGGATGTCAACATCCGCTGGCTTCCAGACCTGACCGGAACCGATAACAGCCCCATGGCTGCCTTTCAGCAGAATGATGTTGATGCGGCCTTTGTTATCATTCCGGACGGGTTGATCCTTACCTCCGGCGGCACTGTAGGTACCGGGGCGGAAGACTCCATCAAAGGAGCCAAGATCCTGCTCTCCACCAAAACCGCCAACCGGATTATTGCCGATGTTTATGCGGTACGCAGTGATTATTTCCAAAAGAACCGTAGCCAGGTTGAGCAATTCACCCATGGCCTGCTGCTGGCGGAACAGGCACTGAAAAAACTGGTCAGGGACAAGGCAGCAAACAGCAGCGAGTACCAGCAGCTACTCAAGACTTCGGCACAGATTCTCCTGGACACCCCCCAGGCAACAGGTGACGTGGAAGGGCTGTATGCGGACTGTGAGTTTGTCGGTTGGCAGGGCAATGTGGATTTTTTCGTCTCATCGAACAGTCCCCGTTCCATGAATAAACTGACCAAAGAAATCCAGCCCCCCTTTGTCCAGCTCGGCCTGCTCACCGGAACCTCGACCCTGACCAGTGCGGGCTGGAATTATGACCAGCTGCGGCAGGGGCTGGCCATTACCGGTACCAGCAGCGGTCAGCGTTTTAACCAGGAACAGGTGGCGGAACTGATCACCAGCCGCCAGCAGCAGGGATCACTGGACAGCGGTGAACTCTTTAAATTTGAAATATTTTTCCAACCCAATCAGAACAGTTTTTCCGCTGACCTCTACCAGGACTCCTTTGCCAGGATTCTCGACTACGCCACCACCTACGGCGGTGCCTTGATTACCATTGAGGGACACAGTGACCCCTTGGGTTATCTTAAAAAAAAGAAAAAGGGTGAGAAAGAGCTGGTTCTGGGCCGGGTGAAACAGTCTGCAAAAAACCTGAGCCTATCCAGAGCCATTGCCGTGCGTGACAGTGTGATTTCCTACGGTAACAACCAGAGTATTTCTCTGGATCCCAGCCAGTTTGCGGTGATCGGACACGGCATAGCCAACCCGAAAAGCGGTATCTGCGGCTCCGATCCCTGCCCGCCCAAGACGGAAAAAGAGTGGCGCGACAATATGCGGGTTGAGTTTCGGATTCTCCAGGTTGAGGCTGAGGCTTCGGTTTTTAATCCTTTGTAACCTTGTTTACATATCTGTAAAATTTCACCATCGTCCCTGCAAAATCATGTGAACAAGGAATATGAGATATAATTTCGAGTGGGATCCGGTCAAGGCAAGGTCTAATAAGCTCAAACATAAAATTAGTTTTGGAGAAGCGGCTACTGTTTTCCGAGACTCTATGGCGTTAACAGTATTTGATCCTGACCACAGTAATGATGAAAAACGATGGTTGACTATTGGAATTTCAAGAAGTGGTAAACTTCTGGTCACATGTCATACATTTCAAACAACAGACAATCAAACGAACATTCGCATCTTCTCCTGCCGAAAAGCAACAAAAGATGAACGCAACCAATATGGTAACTGATATGAAAAAAGAATATGATTTTTCACAGGGAGAACGAGGTAAGTTTTTTGATAAAGATGCTACGTTTCAACTCCCCGTATATCTTGATGAAGAAATAATGATATACATGGAGGAAGTCGCCAATAAAAGAAAAACTGATATTTCAACAATCGTTAATCAGTTTTTACGAAGTGATATTCAGCTTCTTGAAGCCATTAAATAAATTGAACGTGGCGATCTTTAAATCTAAACTTCACATTAATTATGCTGGAGATTAGAAAAATAAAACAATGACCTAACAACCTTACGCTGAAAAAGCACGGTCAGAATGATCCGAAATTATCATATTTTCAAAAAGAGAACATTTTACATTTCGCTATATCAAATGAATGAGAACTTGCTATTTTTGAGGTGAGTCCAAATATAACTGTGGAATTAAATAAAAATGGAGAGCTGACAAGTATTGAAATTATAGATGCAAGCTCATTTTTAAGAAATTCAATATTAGAATCTACTCAGGCTAAAACTTTCAAATTATATCAACAATCGGCATAATACGGTATCCCCATGGCACAAAAAAAAGGCAAAAAAAAATCACCTCTTATAACGACAATAGTATTAGTTGTCGCCGGTTATTTTATCTATTCCTGGTACAATGATCTCAAGTCCTCTCCACCTGGCAACCCCAAGGCTCCGCAGCAGGCTGTTCAGAGTGTAACTGTACCCTCCGATCCGCCATACAGCTTACAACCCACCGTGAACAACTGGCCCCCGGTGGCTGCACGGGACAGCAAACCCTTTACAGATGCGGAGAAACTGCTGACCACCAACTATTATCTCATGCTGGACGCATCCGGCAGTATGGCGGACGCAGAATGTTCTGAAAATTCCACCAAGATGGCAGTTGCGGCTCGGGCAGTGAGCAAATTTGCCCAATCCCTGCCTGCTGAGGCAAACTTCGGGCTGGCCATGTTCAACGGTGCCTTAACTAAGGAGTTGATTCCCCTGGGTGCGCCGCGAGATAACGTCCTGGAAACTGCGTCCGCCATCCAGCCCACAGCCTCTACCCCGCTCGCATCGGCAATCAGTTTCAGCTATAAAAAGATCCGTAAACAGGCTCAGCACCAGTTGGGGTATGGTGAATATTTCCTGGTTCTGGTCACTGACGGTATTGCGAATAAGGGAGAGGAGGCAGGCCCGGTAGTCGATCAAATCCTTGCCCATTCACCGGTTCAGATCTATACCATTGGTTTCTGCATCTCGCAAAATCACTCCCTCAACCAGCCGGGACGAACTGTATATCGTTCCGCCAATGACCCGCAGTCGCTGCAACAGGGACTGCAGGAGGTGCTGGCTGAGTCACCTGATTTCCAGGTCTTTAATTTCAAGGATGGACAGTAGGTATCAGCAAATATAATGAATAAACACCTCATCACATTTATCTCCATCCTGGTACTGGGTCTTGCCCTGATAATAGGCTGGAAATTTGCCCGGCCCATCCTCCAGGAACGGCTGCAAAAGGGAAGCTCCGATGCCTCCTCCACCCTGGCGACCCTCCATATTGGCATGGATAACTGGATCGGCTATTTCCCGCTCTGCTCCCCGGCAATGACCAGAAACCTGCGCCGTGCAGGGTACCAGCTGCAATGTGAGGACGACCAGGCCGATTATGCGGCTCGTTTTGCCCGCCTGGAAAAGGAAGAACTCCAGTTTGCGGCGGCCACAGTGGACTCCTACCTGCTTAACGGGAAAAACACCAATTACCCCGGCACCATTATCGCGGTAATTGATGAGTCCAAGGGCGGTGATGCCATTGTTGCCCGTGCTTCGGTCTTTCCAACCCTTGATGCCCTGAAGGAAATCCCACAACAGAAAGACAAAAAGATTGCCTTTACCCCTTCCTCACCAAGTGAACACCTCCTCAAGGGAGTAAGCAATCATTTTGGCCTGCCCTTTTTTTCAGACAGCAGCATCAAAAGAAAAAACTGGGCTATGCAGACCAGCGGCTCTGAAGAGGCCCTGAAAAAACTGCGCGACCGGAGCGTTGATGCGGCTGTTCTCTGGGAGCCTGATGTCTCCAGAGCCTTGTCCTCAAAGGATTTTATCAAACTGATCGGTACCGAAGATACGGATAGGTTGATTGTTGATATCCTGCTGGTGGAGCGTCATTATTCCGTCAACCACCCAGAGGCGGTGCAGGCATTGATCAAGGCATATTTCCAGACCCTGGACGAATATCAAATGGATCCCCTTGCCCTGCAGCGGGATCTTATTAAGACAACCGGCCTGGATAAGAGCCAGGTCAACTCCATGCTGCAGGGGGTTGAATGGGTTCCATTGCAAGAAAACAACAGCCTCTGGTTTGGTCACGACAAGAGTGCGGTGCAGGGAAGTGAAGGATTAATTGATGCCATTTCTTACGCCCTGAAGATACTCAAAGCCAGCAAGGATATCCAGTCCAACCCCCTGCCCGGCAATGATCCCTATCGTATCACCAACCGCCAGTTTGTGGAGACCCTGGCCGGGCAAGCGGGTTCCACTCCGGTTGACCGAGCCAACAGCCGTACTTTCCCCCGCCTGGACAATAACCAGTGGACAAAATTGAAAAAAATAGGGACACTCAAGGTTGACCCTATTCCCTTCCGGAGAAGCACAGGGATGCTGGACAGCAGCGGGCGGATCGTTCTTGACAATGCCGCAGATAAACTGCGTCGTTATCCAAATTTCAGAATTCTGGTAGAAGGGCATACCGGCACCAGCGGTGATGCCCAAGCCAATCTGAAACTTTCCGCAACCAGGGCCAGGGCAGTGGCCACCTATCTACTGGATCGCTACAATATGGATGCCAACCGACTCCATGCTGTGGGGTATGGCGGTACACGGCCTTTGCCCAGGAACCAGGGAGAATCGAACCGGGCCTATAAGTATCGGATGTCCCGTGTTGACATATCTTTGGTGACGAAATAACCCATGCAAGGAGCAACTGACAACGAACAATGAAAAACTGGTTATTACAATTCAAGACTCAAGCCTCGTTCCCACGCTCCTGCGTGGGAATGGATTATGGACGCTCCAGGTAAGCGAGCTTACATAGAGTATGGAAACCAGTGACTATCAGATGTTTCCATAATTTATAAAAAAGATACCATTTTCATATAAAAATATGAGCGGTCAATTTAAGGAAAAAACAAACAGAGGTAACAGTGCGGGCAGGCTGAACTTCTCCCCCACGGCAATCCACAGTCAGGTACGCAGGGACACCCTGGTAAAGCCTTATGTCCTCTACCCTGTAGCTGCGGCTATCCTCGGTGGACTGGCCTCAATCCTCCTGGAACCGTCCTGGCTCTCCGTCAGTGCGATCATCGGCGGCTCCCTGATAGGTGCGGGCAGCTGGTTTCTGGATGCTGTATTGCGCAGGGAAACCCATACCGCAAAATATCTGAGCAGGATGCGCTCCATCCTGGGGGAACGGGTTGCGGACTCAATTCACAACCTCAAGCGGGATCTGACCAAGGTGAAATCCAAAGAGGGGCTGCGCCAGTTATCCAGGCTGGAAGACAAGTACGCAACCTTTCAGGATCTACTGCAGCGCAAGTTGAGCCGGAGCGAACTCACCTATGACCGCTACCTGGGCATGACCGAGCAGGTCTATCTGGCCGGGCTGGACAACCTGAACTCTGTTGCCGGGATCTTGCAGTCCATCGGTGCCATGGATGCCGCTCACATAAAACGACGTATCCGGGAACTGACTGCGCTGACGGCCACTGATGAGGCAGATAAAAAAGAACTATCTGCTCTGCAGTCCAGGCAGGAGCTGCGTCAACGGCAACTGGCCAAGGTCAGTACCCTGCTCAGTCAGAATGAGGAGGCCATGACCAGCATGGATCAGCTGATGGCAGCTCTGGCCGAAATGAACTCGGGTGCATCCAGGGCAACCATGGACATGGAATCCGCCATGCAGGAACTTGAACGACTGGCCGGTCGGGCTGGACAATATTAAACTAAAAGTGAACTTCTCGACCAGTAGGCTGATCGTACCCGGAGAGGAAATATGCTGCGGCTATAATAGAGGCTAAATTACCCCTCTATCCCTGTAAAATCAGTCTTATGTGTGAAAATGATCCACAATAATCTTGCACACACCAAGGGCTTAATGTATATTTTAACTATACATTAAATATATCTTAGAGGTGTGACATGAAAGCAACGGTGGTCGATTTAAGATACAAAATGAATGATGTTCTTAAAGCCCTTGATAGAAACGAAAAAGTTACCGTTTTCTACCGAGGCAAGATTAAAGGAGTTTTGATTCCTTCAGAACAACCTCAAAGTAAAATTAAAATTTCTGATCACCCCTTTTTTGGAATGTCTTCCTTAGAAACTGACAAATCCGTTCTGGATGAGTTAGACCGCTTGAGAGAGGGAAGATACAATGATATTTGACACTGATATATTTATTTGGGATCAAAGAGGTAATAGGAAGGCAGCAAAATTAATGGAAAGTGCAGAAGAAAAATATCTTTCCATTCAGTCATATATGTAACTATTGCAATGTGCTAAAAATATGAACCAGCATAAATATGTTAAAGACTTCATCACTTCCTTTTCCTTCAACGTGCTACCATTGACAGAAAACATAGGTCATCGAGCATCCATATATGTTGAATAATATACCTTATCATCCAATGTTCGGTCGGGTGATGCCATCATTGCAGCTACTGCTGTTGAAAATAATATGACTCTTGCTTCAAGTAACAAAAAACATTTTAAAATTATCAAAGAGCTAAAGCTGCAAGTTTTCAAGCCATGACGCATGGCTACCAAATACAAGTAAAAAACAATTACATAGCCAGGTGCTTCACCGAAACAAAAAGGTTCCGGGTATTGCCAAGTTTGTTCCCCGCTTCAAAGAACGGGATTGGTTTAAAGTTTGCGCTACCAGCCTTTTTGTCGACATAATTTGATCGTTATCTAAACACAGCAATCTACAACTGTTACAGGAGTAAATAATGTCTTCACAACAAACCAGTCAACTCTTTGCCGACAAGGAACAACTGCGTACAGAGTTGCAGCTTGCCAACCCCATGGAAATGAATGTTGAACAGGCACAGCAGAATCCGGAACTGCAGCAGCAGGCAGAAGATATCGTTGCCCGGATCATGAATACGGATCTGCAGGACAGCGCGGCTTCCGCCTCCATCAAGAGCGGGGTGGAGTCCATGGGTCTGCAGCTCCAGAAAGACGCGGCCCGGCGCAGTGCCATTCTCAAGCAGCCACTGACCAAACTGATGCAGGACACAGAGGACGGCGGGCAGGTAGCAAACTCCCTCATTGACCTGAAGATGCAGGTAGAGGATCTGGATCCCGCCCAGGTCAATCTGGACGCGGGCTTCATGACCCGCCTCCTGGGCTATCTGCCCGGAGTCGGCACCCCGCTGAAACGGTATTTCTCCCGTTTTGAAAACGCATCCACTGCCATTGATGCCATTATCAACTCCCTGGAAGCGGGCCGGGAACAGCTCAAACGGGATAACCTGACCCTCACCGACGACCAGCAGCACATGCGTACCCTGACCCTGAAACTGGAAAAAACAGTCCAGTTAGGTCAGCTCATTGATAAAAGCCTCCAAGATGCCCTGGACACTGAACTGACCCAGGATGATCCCAAATTTGCCTTTATCGCAGAAGAACTGCTCTTTCCACTCCGGCAGCGGCTGCAAGATCTCCAGCAGCAGTTGCTGGTCAATCAGCAGGGATTCTTGACTATTGAGATGATTGTCCGCAACAATAAGGAACTGATCAGGGGAGTCAACCGAGCTTTAAATACCACCATCAGTGCCCTGCAGATTGGGGTCACCCTGGCTCTGGCTCTGGCAAACCAGAAAATCGTCCTGGAAAAGGTCAAGGCGATCAACAAAACCACCGAGGATCTCATTGCCGGTACCGCTAGACGGTTAAAGACACAGGGGGCAGAGATCCAGAAACAGGCATCATCTACCCAGATTGATATCGAGGTGCTGAAACAGTCCTTTGCCGATGTCACAGCAGCCCTGGATGACATCAGTACCTTCCGGCAAAATGCCCTGCCCCAGATGGCGCAGAATATCCTGGAGATGGACAGAATGGCGGCTGAGGCAGAGAAGCAGGTGCAAAAAGTTGAAAAAGCGGAACGGGTTTCCAGTGACTTCAGCCTGGAAATCATTGATTAGCCCGTTCATAATTGATAGAATAGAGAATTATACATCAAAACTCAAACAAGACTTGGAGTACTCCATGAAACAGAAAATCGTCCTCATCTTTGCGGCTCTTTTTATCTTTACCGCAATCTATCCAGCAGCCCCAGTCAAGGCTGACGATAAAAAAACCTTTGAGGTGGCCTGGTCGCATTATGCAGGCTGGGAGCCTTGGGGCTATGCCGCTGAAACCGGCATCCTCAAAAAATGGGCCGATAAATACAATATTGAAATCAAACTGACCCTGGTCAATGATTATATTGAATCGATCAACCTCTACACCACTGGAAAATTTGATGCCTGCACCATGACCAATATGGACGGTCTCACCATTCCGGCTGTGGGCGGGATAGATTCCACAGCAGTGATAGTCGGAGACTTCTCCAACGGCAATGACGGTATTGCCATGAAAAACGGCTCAAGCGTTGCTGACTTAAAGGGGCGCAAGATCACCCTGGTGGAGCTTTCCGTCTCCCACTACCTCCTTGCCAGGGCTCTGGACATGAACAACATGAGCGAAAAAGACGTTAAACTGATCAACACCAGTGATGCGGACATTGCCGCCATTTTTACCACTGACGACAATGGTGCCACTGTTACCTGGAACCCGCCCCTGATGCAGACCCTCAAGGCCAAGGGCGCGACCCTGATCTTTGACTCTTCCAAGATCCCAGGCGAGATCATTGACCTGATGGTGGTCAAGACCGAAGCACCTGATTCCCTGAAAAAGGCTCTTGTCGGTGCCTGGTATGAGATGATGACCATTCTCAGCAACGAGGGAGCAGAAAAGGATAAGGCCATCGCCTTTATGGCTCAGGCATCTGGTGCAACTGTAGAAGAATTCAAAAAACAACTCTCTACCACTGCCATGTTTTACACCGTTGCGGATGCTGTTGCCTTTGTATCCTCTGATAAGCCAAAGGCCACCATGGAGCAGGTTCGTCAGTTTTCCTTTAACAAGGGGTTATATGGGGAGTCTGCCTCCTCTGCTGACCTGGTAGGGATAGAATTTGACGACGGAACTATTCTTGGTGACAAAAAGAATGTCAAGTTTCGTTTTACCACAAAATTTATGCAATAAGCCATCTCAAGACAAGGAAACATCATGAAAAAAACTATCACCCTGACCACAGCCTTGCTGTTTACCTCTTTCCTGTCCATGCAGACTGCACAGGCGGCTGACTTCACCAACTCCATTGGTATGCAGTTTGT
>DAOVTM010000050.1 GCA_030633145.1 Desulfobulbaceae bacterium | reverse complement strand
GATTTTTGTAGCATTTTCCTTGTCTTATTATACGAATGAACTCATGTTGCAGACGTAAAACTGATTGCAGCTTCCACCATACTGTCCATCACTTGTAATGCCCTGTCCCTTTCTATAATTGCATTAGGTTCCGTGTAGCGAATGTCACGATCAGAGATTTCAAACGAGTTGGAAAAATTATAAAGATTGAGCAGGCTGTCCTGGACAGATTTATGTGCAAGAAGGTTCAGCACCTGATCTTTCCTGTTTGCCTGTATTGCAATCATCTTGTCAAGATGTTCGTTTCCAAATTCTTTCAGGTAGGAACCTAAACCAAGGGTTTTCTTCACCCTGGTCAAAAAGGTACTGTTCTGTATCTCCATACCCATCTGGAACTGTTTCTGGAACAACAGGATAATGTTGACATAATATGCTGGCTTTGAACCTGAAGCCGTATTCGGAAACAGTGCAAATTCGTAGCCCCGATAGATACCTTTTGCCGATCCAGGGAAATTTGAAATCAGCATCCTGGCCAACACTGGATTTTCATATAATTTTTCCACTTTCTGAAAATCACCTTTTTTTAGAGCATCTGCTGCCATTTTATGCAGAGAAGGTAACTCTACCAACGGACGAATTTCATTAGTGAATTGAAAACCAATGGCATCAGCTAACTGTTCCCATTGTGTTTTTCGATCCATACTTACACCCCATTAATGTTGTGAAAATGAAGAAGAATGGCAAGGTTGGACAGGTATCATTTTTTTAAATTATTTTCAGACACCTCATAGATCCAGGAGTTGATATACCCGCTCCATATCCATAGATGAACGCAAAACCACTGCCAGCCGATCCAGGGCAGGTTCCAGATCATAACGGATCATGGGGCCGCTATACTCAGCCAACCCTCTGTGGTTACGCAGCCGGTTGATAAACCAGCGACGGAATGGGTCAGAATCAAAAATACCGTGTAAATAGCTGCCCCAAACCTGTCCCTGTTCATCGCAATGGCCACAGACTGCGCTGTCTGCGAATTGCAGCACTCGTTGGCCGATTCCCCTGCTCCTGCCATGATGAATTTCATACCCGTGGACTTCCATACCGGAAAGAATATGGACTCCCTGCCTGCGGGTCAGGGTCTTATCTGCGGCAAGCTCGGTGTTCAGTTCCAGCAGGCCAAGACCGTTCATCCTGCTGCCCGTCGCTCCTTCCAGGCCAAGGGGATCTTGGATTGAGCGTCCCAGTATCTGAAATCCACCGCAGATACCAACTATTTCCCTGCCTTCATTCGCACATTTTTTAATTTTCTCGGCCAGGCCAGTGTCCACAAGATAGCTGAGATCTGCCAGCACATTCTTGGAACCGGGCAGGATGATACAATTCGGGCTGCCCATTTCGTCATTCCGGCGCACTATGCGCAGATGGACATCCGGTTCCTCAAGGAGCGGTTCCAGGTCGGTAAAGTTGGAGATATGGGGCAGATCAATCAGGACAATATCCACATAGCTGCCCTTAGGCGGTTTTTTCTCATACAGCCCGGCCTTGAAACTGACTGAATCCTCCTGGGGCAGTCCAAGATCATGGAGATAGGGAATCACCCCCAGCACTGGTTTATTAGTACGTTCCAGAATAAAGTCATGCGCATCATCCAACAGGCTGGCATCGCCGCGAAAACGGTTGACAAGAAAACCGGCCAGTAGCTGCCGCTCCCAGGGGGCCATCACCTCGACATGACCGACAAAGGAGGCATAGACCCCGCCCCGGTCAATATCGCCAATGAGCAGGGCTGGAGACTGGGCATACTGCGCCATGCGCATGTTGACGATATCATGGGATTTCAGATTGACCTCACCCGGACTGCCTGCTCCTTCCAGGAGAATACAGTCAAATTCCCCTGCCAGGTCGTCATAGCTGTCGCACACCTCCAACCAGGCCTGCTCTTTATAGGCGACATAATCCGCCACCTTCAAGTTCCCTACCGGCTTGCCATGGACAATCACCTGGCTGCCCACATCCGAAGAGGGCTTGAGCAGGATGGGGTTCATCCGCACCTCCGGATCAAGACGGCAGGCCTGAGCCTGTACTACCTGGGCCCGTCCCATCTCGCCGCCGTCTCTGGTCACATAAGAGTTGAGGGACATGTTCTGGGACTTGAAGGGTGCCACCCGCACCCCGTCCTGGAGCAGGATGCGGCAGAGACCGGCGACCAGCACGCTTTTTCCCACATCAGAACCGGTACCCAGCAGCATGAGGGACGGAGTTTTTCTTTGTACCGGCCTGGTGGCTATAGTGGGCTGAAGAACGGCCAGCAGGGCGGCAACGAGTTGTTCATTTTCTTCCTGATTGCGTACTGCCACCCGGAACCAGGAGTTATCCAGTCCCTCATAATTTGCGCATACCCGGATTGCGATTGTATGCTTTTTAAGCAGGGTGTTGGCCAGCCAGGCCGTATCCTGTTTTCCATCCAGCCTGACCAGAAGAAAATTTGCCTGGGACGGGATGACGGTTAAATGTGAGATTTTTTCAAGTGCCTGATGCAGCCATTGCCGATTACGGATCACCAGTTGGCGGCTGTTTTCCAGATAAGATTGGTTGCCACGGCGCATCAACTCAGTTCCCACTCCTTGAGCCAGGCTGTTCAACGCCCAGGGGGAAAGTTGCCCTCTGATTATAGCAGAGATCGCTGGTGAGGCAGCAAGAAAACCCAGGCGCAAGCCGGGAATTGCGTACAGCTTGGTCAGGGAACAGAGGACAATAATGTTGTCTCTGGCTGCGGCCAGGGAGGTATAGTCAGGAACAAAGCCGCTGAATGCCTCATCAATGAGAAACAAGACATCAGGATGATCTGCGGCAAGGCGGAGCAACTGGCTCCGGTCAATAAGCCTGCCAGTGGGGTTGTTGGGCTGGCCCACAATGACCAGGTCACCTGGTTGGAGAACAGTATCAAGCCGGGCAAGGTCAGGCTGAAAATCATCTTCTGCCTGTAAGACAAACGGCTTCACTGGGACTCCAGCCTGCTGGCAGGCGGTCTGATAATCAATATAGGCGGGTGCGGCAATCACAGCCCTGTCAGGCCGCAGGATACGGACAGCAGCAAAGAGCAGTTCCGAGGTACCATTGCCGGCAACCACCTGTTGCGGCTGTAACTGATAATGATCGGCAATGGCCTCAACCAGTTGTGCCGCTGTTGGTTCTGGATAGTGAACAATGTCGGGCAGGATTTTCGCCAGCACATTCCAGATATACTCCGGAGGTCCCAGGGGGTTGATATTGGCACTGAAATCAAGAAGTTCCTCAGTACGGCAACCAGCAGTAACTGCCAGCCTGCCCGTATCGCCACCGTGTCCACTCTCTTTGCTCATGGAGTTATCTCGATTCCGACAACAAAGACCAGAGCAACAACGGTTTCGGCCAGTTCACAGGTTGCGCCCAGGGTATCGCCGGTGGCTCCGCCTATTTTCACACGACAAAACCATGAAAAAAGCAATGCCACCAGGATGACGGCAACAACGGCAGCTACTCCCCTGCCCCCACCGAAAAACCAGGCTGCTACCACAAAAAACAACAACCCCCAGAATGCGGTGAGTCGTGAACGAGAGGTATAAAACAGGGTTGCCAGTCCGCCCCCGCAACGGGCATAAGGCAGCATGGCCATCATCAGGAGGAGAGCGGTTCGACCACCAATGGGCATGAGCAAGATAACTGGCAGCAGGTTATCATCCAGGGAGATCAGGCAGGAGAACTTGAGGAGAAGCAGGAGGAAAATGGCTGTCGCACCCATAACCCCGGTGGCAGAATCGCGCATGATCTCAAGGATCTGTTCCCTGGGCCGGGAGCTGAAAAAACCATCTGCGCTATCTGCCAGGCCGTCCAGATGCAGTCCACCGGAAAAGGACAGCAGGACTCCCACAGCCAGCACAGCGGTAACCATGGGCGGCAGCAGCAGGCCTAATCCCCAGACAATGACCAGAGTCAGGCCACCAATCAGCAGCCCCACCAAGGGGAAAAAAAGGGTGGCTCCGGTCAACTCCTCCTCGCTCGTCCCCAGCCTGGTCGGCAGAGGAATCACGGTGAGGAAGCGCAGGGCAGCCGCAAAACGTCCTGCCACGGTCACAGGCCGTTCTCTAGATAATCCGGCATCCTTCATTTGCAGTTGCCACTTTGATTTGTCAGTTCAAGGCCAAAGGTACGCACAGCGCACCCTAGGCTCTTATTTCCAGATAATTCCTTGTAGGGTTTTCCGCTGGGAGTACCAGGAGTCCTATCTCGATCAGTCTCCTGCTAAACCATTGATTGCCTTGTCAAGGGCAGGAAAAAAAGATTCCTCAATCCACTGCTGGCCGCGAGCATTCATGTCTGATGTTATATCAGTAGCCAGCTGGTCGTTATCAGCGAGTTGCTGATCGTTATCGATAGCCAGCTGGTCGTTATCAGCGAGTTGCTGATCGTTATCGATAGCCTGTTGATCGTTATCAGCACTCTTGTTGTCCCAAAAAACAGTTGCACCCGTAGAGGATTCTGCTGTAACAGCGCAGTTGAAATTCAGTTCTGTCGAGTTCTCTTTGTCCAACAGGGAGATGGAAAAACTATAGATAATATTGTCATGCTTCCAGGCGGTAGAAGTGATTTTATCCGCTTCTGACACCAGACTGGTGATAGCAAATTCAGCAAAAACCTCAAGTATTGCCTGGTGCATGACCTCCCGTGGATGAGAATAGACGGTAATGAAAGATATCGGCTGATTTTCTATCCCGGTTTTGTTTTCAGTTGTGGTGTTGGCCTCATTTTCCTTACTTTTCTGATCCGTTGCGTCATCCGCATTCGATGTGTTTTCCCTGTCCGCTGTATCCTCCTGATGAGCCATCTTCTCCTTGAGTAAACCATTAGGAATAAAGATGGAATCTCCCGGAGCAAGCGTTCCCGGATTGTCCAGATGATTTACCCTGGCAATGGCCTGCCAGTTGTTTGCGTCTCCGGTGACTCTTTTTGCGACCAGGGACAGGTTTTCATCAGCAGCAACCTGGTGGATAAAACAGTCTTCATTATTTGCGCCGCAATCAGGAGGCAGGGCTTTGTCCTGTTTCTTTACAGCAGCGGTACTGGTAACGACAGGCTCTGGTATGCCATTTTCCTGATATTTCTCTTTGAGTATCTGCTTGGGAATCCTGAGAATCTGTCCAATCCGGAGACGGTTCTCCTGAATATTGTTAAAGGCGGCAATTTGCTGGTAGTTGTTGACGCTGGTGGTATATTTTGCGGCAATGGACGACAGGGAATCATTATTTTGCACAGCATACTGGACAGTCTCCGTTGGCATCATCTCGTCAGCAGGGACAGTATAGATTCTGTCGTTGTCTTGAAATGTAAATAGCTGCGGCAGGAGTGAACTGTTGAGCTGATGAAAAAACAGCTGCCGGATAACGCCTGCCCTGGTGCTGTTCTTAGGTGACAGGAGAACTTCCATGGAGACCCCAGTAATATTGTCGCCTGGAGAGGTGAGTTGGATAATTATCTGGTACTCTGCTGAGTCTGCCTGATTGTCCGGTGACGGGATCAGCGTAGAATACTCCCTTGAAGCGGTCATGCAGCTCTCACTGTCCATGTCCTCGATTCTCTCTCCCAGCTGCTCAAGTACCTCGAACACCGCATTACGTACCTCCTCATGATCATTTTTGTAATCCACCTGCATGAGCGGGTGCCACGAAAAGTTGACCTCGGGAAAGGCCATGGCAGCGTGTGAGAGGGATTGCTCCGGATGAGGATCTGTTCCCGCACAGCCGCCTAGCACAAGGATGGTTCCTGCCAGCAGCCAGAGGGGAAGGAAAAAGGAACAAAAAGAATGATTGATAATATGCTTGAAAATGGGTGTTTTTTTCATGGGTTTGATGGGGTATTATTAATAATAATGGTCAAATAAACTATTTCAGGCTACCAACTTAAGGCGGGACAAGTCGCAATTTCAATCAGATAACTCATATTGCCCCCTGGTTCCCACGCTCCTGCGTGGTAACTTTGAATGGAGCGTAGGAACGAGAGGAGGTTAAAAAATGTCCCGGCTAAAGTTGGTAGCCCTATTTCATGTCCAGAGGAGGATTTTATTCCACAATAGAATTATTATCTGGGATAGCTGTTTTTTGCAAGATTTTTTGTAAAATACAATTCACATTGACAGGATGATTACTGTTTCCTCTTACCCTTACTGTACGGGAGATGTAGCCTTCTTTTCGGCATTCAACAGTATGGAAACCAGGCTCAACCAGAATAGAGGCGGGGAGCAGCCCCAGTTCGAACTGATCAAGGAATATGGTCTGGCCGTCAGGCTTTCCCTCTATCATTAACCATAACTGATCTGTTGGCTGCTTTTTTTGTTTGTTGGCTGGAACTGATTTTTTATGAACCTGTACCCACTCTTTAGATTCTGTTTTTGTATCCAAAGCTGGCAAAGTGGTTTCTCTGTCCTCCCGGAGCTTGAGTCCACCATAGAGCAGCAATAGAATTACTGCTGCAATGGGTATCAGCTTGTTGGTCTTTCCTTTTTTTTTCTCTTCATTTTTGCTCATTACAATCCTCTATAACAGTCCTCATTAGTCAAGATAACATTGATTTATAAAACAACCAATAAAAACACCTGCTATACTTCCGGCAAAACTAAACCAATAGGCGGTCATGATGCCAAACGACGAACCCATTTTCCAACCAAGCCAGCTGCAGATGGTGATCGTTAATATTAGAATTATTTTTTTCATATAAGGTTAAACATATCGCCCTGCGGGCGGATTTAATCCGTTATACTGGTTACAGTGTAGGGCGGGAATGCCGTAGGCGCATCCAGCCGAAAAGAAAATTGCCATTGGTTCCTATGCTCCAGGTAAGCGAGCCTGCTATACTCCGTCTGTGGCAACCTTAAAATGCCAATCCAGTGGTAGCAACAGGACGCAGGAGCGTCCAGATACCGTTCCCACGCTGGAGCATGGGAACGAGGGTAACTATTCATCTTACACCGGCTCCAAATGATCAAGAATGGGATTAAAAAGGTCAGCCAATTCTTCAAATCGGTCATCCAGCGGTTCCTGTCCCCGCAGGGCGATTTCATACTCCTGGTCATCCCCCTCACCGGGAAAGTCATTAAACCCAGGCAACCAGGCTTTGCGTGCCGCCATCCATGCAGACGCTCTATCTTTTCCCTTCTTATGTATCGCATCCGCATAGGCATAGCTGCTCTTAGGATAAAAGTGAAGCGGCTCCAGCATCCCGTACCGGTAGAGGTTGAGCAGTTCAACCAGGTATGCTCCCGGATTCTCCACCTCCCTGAAACAAACCACCTGATCCTTACCCAGATGGATGGAAACCGGCTCGACCCCGGCAGGCCGCACCAGCAGCAAAACCAGATGATGAACCCATAAGCTGAGATAATCATTTGCCTTAATCGTTGCTGGACGAAAGCTGACCCGACCGACCCGGTACAGGGAGGCGAGGCGACCGCAGAGCTGGAGTGGACAATCATCAAAATCCAGCTTGACTGCAACCGAATCCACGGGTTCCCCAACCAACTGTTCCAGTTGAAGGATTAGTTCCTGCCCTGCCGCATACTGATCTTCGTATAGTAAGGTGCCAAACTCACCACCTGGCAGCTCGGCTGCACTACTCATTCGGTAAAATGCGGGCAGCGGTTCCTGTTCACTGCCGGACAACAGCTCTTCAATGATGTCCTGGGTCAGCAGATAGTTTTGCAGGTTATCCAGGCTGAAAGACTCACTCTCTGCCAGCAGATCATCTTCCCTGTACTGGCGCAGACCGAGCCGCTGGGTCAGAAAAAAACGCACTGGATATTTCCAGAAACGCACCAGCGTTCCCAGTTCAAGCTGTTCCGGGGCTGGATTTTCCTCGGGGAGCGGGTTGGTGAAAAAGGGTAGTTCTGTCTCGATTTCCCCATCAATTGTCCCCTTTTCAGGCAGCCATTCGGCGGCATAAGAGGCGGTTTTGCTATTTTCGGAAAAACACAATCGACTGAACGGCTGCAGCGGATAGGAGGTGGTCAGAGCTTCAAAGGCGGAACCATCATCTGCTGCTGTTCTGCTACGGTCAATATAATCGCTAAGCTCTGCCACCACCACAGAGGGAGGCTGTTCAGCGTTGTCCTGCTGGTTACGCCCTACCCATGAGATGCCAAAATGGCTGCGTGCGGAAAGCAGAGCCTCTAAAAAAAGATAGCGGTCATCGTCCCGACGGCTGCGGTCTCCCATGCGCGGCTTTTGGGCGATGATGTCAAAGGGTTCGGGTCGTTGGGAGCGGGGATAGTCCCGGTCGTTCATACCCAGCAGCCAGATCACCTTAAAGGGGACTGAGCGCATGGGTACCATGTTGCAGAAGGTGACCCGACCGGACAGGAAGGCCTGACCGCCCATGGGGCTTGCCAGTTTCCGTTCAAAATAACTGCGAATCTGGGTCAGGTTGACGGGTTCTTTAAAACCTGCCTGATCGCACCAGCCACTAAAATCGGCAATGGATTCCCTAAGGGTCACCAGCCCTTCCGTGTCGCTTGCGCTGCTGGTTTCTTCCTCAAGAAAATCCCTGATAATTTCCTGTAAAATCGTGTTCCAGGAGGCCGGACTTTGCCGGTTTTGCAGTCGCTGCTGCCAGGACTGTAACCGGCGCACAAAACCGGTCAGGCTGCCCAGCCAGTTGCCGGTATCATTGATCGTTCCACCGGCAGGCAGGATATCCAGCATGGGCGCATCCAGCGGGCCGGTAAGGTAGCCCATCAGCATCCGGTTGATGCCGAAATCCCAACTATGGATATCTGAACTCTCTGGCTCCCCTGTCTTGCCGCAAGCACCGCTCAAGGTTTTGCGCTGCTCCCGATCCAGACCCCAGCGGATACCGGCTCCATGGATACGGGAGCGCATCAGGGAAAAGTCATCCTCGCTCAACTCAAAACGAGCCGCAATAACCGGGTTTTCCAGCAGACCAGTTACATCCGGGGCCGTAAATCGGCTCGTAAAAATTTCCAGCAGTTGGAGAAATCCATCCACTGCCGGTTGTCCGCTGCTCCCGGAACGATCAGCAATAGTCCAGGGGATACGTAAATGTTCAGCGGCAGAGCCAAAGACCCCGGCCACTGCTGGTGCGTATTTATTGATATCCGGGGCAGTGACCAGAATGTCTGCCGGTTTCAGCTCCGGGTCAGCCGCAAAGAGATCCAGCAGACGGTCGTGCAACACCTGTACCTCGCGCATGGGCGAGTGACAGCTATGGAAAGAAATGGAGTTGTCCTGCGGCTCCAGGGGTATCCTGTCTGCTTTGGTGCTGTCTATCAAATCAAGAATATCCCCCTGGATGTCGCCAAGCAGAGACGGGCCAGCAGGACTGGCATAAAGCTGTCTGTCAATGGGCTGCAGCTCCATGAGCTGACGGAAAAAATCTTTACCCACCCTGCCCATGGAGGCCAGCAGCGGGTTGCCGCTGGTGTAGTACTCGTCGGAGTTTTCGCTGCTGTCCCGCTCCCTTCGTTTCCGGGCCAGGGTTCGCTCGGGCAGGATATCATCCCAGAGATGACAACAGGGACTGAGATGAAAGATGTGGATCTCGCAATGCGGGCTGATCAGCTCAATCACCCGCAGATAGGCAGGAGCCAGGGAGTTGATCCCGAACAGGCAGACCCGTTGCGGCAGGGTGTCGGTTTGCAGTGCGCCCTTTTGTGCCTGTTCCTCAAAACGAAACAGTAAATCTGCCCGGTGCAACCCGCTCCCCTCCTCTGTCAATGACCGCCAGAGTACGGCCTGCCAGTGTTCCTCCCTGCCTTGCTGCCAGTTGTGGATCAGATCGGGCCGATAGACAAGATACTGGTCAAGGAGGTCAGTTATCTTTTCCGCCAGCTGAAATTTCCTGCTGCCGTCCCGGTCTTGAGCAAGATAGCCGTTGATTTCCGTCATGCAAGGCTCATTCAGCAATTGGCTGAGCTTTTCCAGAACACGCCAGAACAGGACATCCTGATCAAAATCAGAGCAGTCAGGCAGCCCCCCCAGAGTCTGTACAAAAAGCTCCCGGATAAAGGAGCCGGGCAGGGGGAACTGGAGATTGGCACTGATACCGGTCTGCACGGCAATACGCTGGGAGAGCCAGCGGCCCATACCCGGATTTTGCACCACAATGATTTCCGGGGCAAGGGGATCGGGCAGGGGGGCGGCCAGGGTTATAGACAGCTCCTCAAACAGTTTTTCCAGCAGGTTTGACTGGTAGAGATTCACTGGCAGCTCCGGGTAGAGGGAAGACAACAGCTCAAATCAATCAAGCGACAGTTGGCCTGATGATTGAAAGGGATACGTCCCGCTGCCCCATCGCTTGTCAAAAATAATCTTGCCGCTCAGCTTGTATGTCATGGGTGTTTTCAGGGTGGAACCGGACTCGCCCCCTTGCAGGAACTGGATAACCGAGCTGACGATCTCAAACATGGAGGCATAGACCATCACCGGCACTGTGGAGGTGCCATAGGCGGGGATGGTGGTCTGCTGGGAGGTGATACCTGTGGCAAAATCTTTGCCATCAATCTTGAGGGTGCAGTTAAGTCCGTTTATCTCGAGGGGAGTGTCGCCGGGATTAATAACCCGTAATTCCAGGAGAAAGATGGTCTCCAGCCCTTTGATTTCCTGGAGCTGGAGATCGGCAACGGTAACGGTCGGGCTTTCCTTGCCCAGATTGAGCCAGGCACAGCTTGAAAGCAGCAGCGAGGTTGCAAAAAAACAAAGGAGCAGGACAGATGTCCGGTTAAGCGTTTTGAACATTATAATCCTCTTCTGAAAGATGGGGTGATTTTTGTTCAGTGTATTAATTATTTCCGCACTTGTCAATTGTTTGTTACTGTTGACTAAAACAGATTTTACAGGTATCAATAAAGGTCAGCAAGCAAAACACGGTGGGATGCCGGAGTGGCTGAACGGGACGGTCTCGAAAACCGTTGAGGGGGCGACTCCTCCCAGGGTTCGAATCCCTGTCCCTCCGCCATGTTAAACACGGAGTTTAAACTCTTTCCTCTTGTTCCCATGCTCCTGCGTGGGAACGGTATCTGGACGCTCCAGCGATACAAATCAACTCAAAACAATGGCCATAAAAAAATCAGAACTCTACTCCTCCCTCTGGGCATCCTGCGATGAACTGCGGGGTGGCATGGATGCCAGCCAGTATAAGGACTATGTCCTGTTCATGCTGTTTATCAAATATATCTCTGACAAGTACGGCGACTCCGACGACTTCAAGCCGCCGGTCACTATTCCACCGGGTGCCAGTTTCACAGACATGGTGGCCCTGAAAGGAACGAGTGACATCGGCGGCAAGATCAACACCCAGGTCATTCAACCGCTCATCGACGCAAATTCCCGCCTTGCACGCACCGACTTCCCGGACTTTAACGACCCGAACAAGCTGGGCGAGGGTAAGGCGATGGTCGAACGTCTCACCAATCTTGTTTCCATCTTTGAAAATCCAGGCTTGGACTTTTCCCAAAACAGGGCGGACAACGACGACATTCTCGGCGATGCTTATGAGTTTCTCATGCGTCATTTTGCCACTGAGAGTGGCAAGAGTAAGGGGCAGTTCTACACCCCGTCAGAGGTCAGCCGGATTATTGCCAAGGTTATCGGTATTGCGCCGGATAATGTGGTCGCCAGTACCACGGCCTACGACCCCACCTGTGGTTCCGGTTCATTGCTCCTCAAGGTCGCTGCCGAGGCAGGCAAACAACACATCACCCTTGAAGGGCAGGAAAAGGATGTAACCACTGCCAATCCGCCATTCTCCGACAAGACCTGGAGCACCGGCCTTACCCCTGCAACCGATACCTTTCAGCGTTTTGCCTGGGGTGAACCTCCCGCAAAACAGGGTGACTATGCCTATCTTCTCCATATCATCCGCTCCATGAAAACTGAGGGCAAGGGAGCCTGCATTCTCCCCCATGGCGTTCTTTTCCGGGGCAATGCCGAGGCAATCATTCGGAAGCAACTTGTCCGCTCCGGTTATTTAAAGGGGATCATCGGCCTGCCTGCCAATCTCTTTTACGGAACCGGCATCCCGGCCTGTATTCTTGTCCTGGACAAGGAAAACGCCGCCGCCCGCAACGGCTTTTCCCGCCTTGTCCCCTTTGATGAGATTGAAAAGAACGAGTACAACCTCAACCTGCCCCGCTACATTGATACCCGTGAGGCTGAGGATGTGCAGGACATTGACGGACACCTGAACGGTGGTATTCCCACCCGTGATATCGATGCCCTTACCGAATATTGGGAGGTTTGCCCTGATCTGCGTGCCACCCTGTTCACGGATAACCGACCGGGTTATCACGATCTTGTCGTGGAAGCGGACAGCCTCAAGGCCACCATTCACGGGCATCAGCAATTTGGAGATTTTATTGAAGCTGCAAATAGCCACTTTGCGCTCTGGCGCATTCTTGCTGCCGCAAATATGCGTGTCCTGGAGCAGGACTGTTTGCCCAAGCATATCATCCATGAACTTTCTGGATACCTGCTTGGACACTACAAAGGGCAACCATTACTTGATGCCTATGCAGTCTATCAGCATCTTATGGACTATTGGGCAGAGACCATGCAGGATGACTGTTACCTTATCGCCGCTGACGGCTGGTTGGCAAAGACCCATAGGGTGATTGAAACCGTTAAAAGCGGTACAAATAAAGGCAAGACAAAGGATAAGGGCTGGGCTTGTGATCTTGTGCCAAAGCCATTTATCGTTGCTCGCTATTTTGCAAAAGAACAGGCCGAAATTGACATGTTGCAGAGCGAACTGGAAACCGTTGCTGCCGCCATAACAGAACTTGAGGAAGAGCATGGATGCGAAGACGGAGCCTTCGCAGAATTGGATAAAATCAATAAAGGTGGGGTCACAAAACGGCTTAAAGAAATCAAGGGTGACAGCTCTTATAGGGATGACGGAAAAGTCCTCAAACAGTGGAGGCAGTTAGACAAACAGCGCACTGGTCTCAGGAAGAAGATCAAAGAGACGGAAAAGAGGCTTGATCTGCTTGCCTATGAGAAATATCCTGAATTGACTCCCGTTGAGGTGAAGAGACTGGTGGTTGATGACAAGTGGCTGACGACCCTCGACATTGCCATTCATGGTGAGATTGACCGCATCAGTCAGGCACTTACCGGACGGGTGAAAGATCTTGCCGAGCGATATCAGGTGGCTCTGCCGGAGATGACTGAGCGGGTTGCCGGGTTGGAGGAGAAGGTGAATGGGCATCTTACACGGATGGGGTTTAAGGTATGACAGAGGCTTTTCCCCCAGAAATCTGGAGACCTGTCGGAAGTTCTATCTCAGTTACCGGGAGATTTCGCAGACACTGTCTGCGAAATTACCTGCCCGGAATGAAGGACTACCAATTACGCAGACACTGTCTGCGATTTCTGAGTTGGCCGACTGGCCGGAATTTCTTCAAAGGCTATTCGTAAAATTAACACTGAGTTGGTCCCATTATGTCGTTCTGTTAACCATTGATAATGTTGACGAGCGTCGCTTTTACGAAATAGAGACAGAGGAAAATAGCTGGAGCGTCCGCACCCTTGATCGGCAGATTTCAAGCTCCCTTTATGAAAGGTTGGCTTTAAGCCGTAACCACGATGATATTCGTCGCCTCTCACAAGAGGGACAGGTAGTGGAAAAAGCAGCAGACCTGCTGAAAAACCCTCTGGTGCTGGAGTTTTTAGGCATTGAAGAAAGGTCTCAGTACTCAGAGAATGAACTGGAAAGTGCCATCATCACCAAGCTGGAAAAGTTTCTTCTGGAACTGGGCAGAGGGTTCCTGTTCGAGGCTCGTCAGAAACGCTTTACCTTTGATCAGGATCATTTCTATGTGGATCTGGTTTTCTACAACAGATTGTTACGTTCCTATGTCCTCATTGATCTCAAGCGTGACAAGTTGACCCATCAGGACTTGGGACAGATGCAGATGTATGTCAATTATTTTGATCGGTTTGT
>DAOVTM010000146.1 GCA_030633145.1 Desulfobulbaceae bacterium | reverse complement strand
CGGTCCTCGTGAGGCAGGGCATCTGCCTGCGTTCCTGAAGGAGTGGAAGCCAGCGGCTTGAGAGTAGGGTGCGCTGTTAGCACCAATGCAATGTGCAGGTCGGGTTAGGGGGTTAGCTCATTAGCCCATAACCCGACGAATAGTCTGAACGATATATACATTTCATAAACCACAAATATTACAAATACCCTGATGACAACAGTCACCGTAACAATAGATGGAAATGAAATAGTAGCCGAAAAAGGACACACCATCCTTGAGGTGGCAAGGCGATCCGATATTGCCATTCCCACGCTCTGTTTTCTCAAGGACACCCTGTCTGACAATCCCTGTCAAGTCTGTGTTGTCGAGATTGAAAACTTCGCTGATACCGGACTACGTTCAACCCTGGCAACGGAAGGTCTCTTTCGGGCCTGCGCTACTCTTGCCCAGGACGGTATGGTCATCCAGACCGCATCCGATACCGTCATTGCTCATCGCAAGGAACGGCTCGGCATCATCTCCTCTACCCATTTTGGTGACTGTAAGGCTCCCTGCAACCTGACCTGTCCCGGTCAGATCAATGTGCAGGGCTATATCGCCCACGTTGCCAAGGGCGAGTATGAAGAGGCCCTGCGCCTGATCATGGATCGGAACCCCTTTCCCTTTTCCGTGGGTCGGGTCTGTCCCCGTTTTTGCGAGACCCGCTGTCGTCGTATCCTGATCGATGAACCGGTGTCTATTAATCATCTCAAGCGTTTTGTCGCTGACTGGTGCATGGCTCATGAAATTGACCTGAAAATTCCCAGGGAGAAACCCACCGGTAAACGGGTGGCGGTTATCGGTGGAGGTCCTGCCGGGCTGACAGCGGCCTGGTTTTTGTCCAGAAAAGGCCATCAGGTAACAGTCTTTGAAGCTGCGCCCAAGCTGGGCGGTGCGCTGCGTTATGGTTTCCTGAGTACAAGATACCCCGTGATGTTCTCAACTACGAGGTCAACACCATCCTCCGGATGGGAATTAATATCCAGTTGTCCCAGCAATGGGGTCGTGACTTCACCCTCCAGGATTTCAATGATCGTGGATTTGATGCCACCTTTATCGGCATCGGAGCCGGGGTTGATATTCCCCTGGATGTCCCGTGCAAGGATAAGCATCATGTCTATACTGCAACAAAGTTTCTCCGCATGATCAATGAGGAGCGTGAACTTGACCTTGGTCGTCATGCTGCGGTCATCGGCGGAAACAACATTGCCATGGAAGTGGCCAGGGCATTGCTGCGTAACGGTGTGGAACAGGTAACGGTCATATATCCCAGGGCTCGAATTGAGATGCCGGCTCACCAGAGAAATATCCGTGAGGCGGAAAAAGAGGGGGTACAGTTTCTCCTCATGGCCTCCCCAATAGGACTTTGCGGAACACCTGAAGGAAATCATCGCCTCAAGCTGGATCTGGTGCGCATGAAACTTGGCAAGCCAGATAAACTGGGCAAGCGACCGGTTGAACCGATTGCAGATTCCACCAATACCCTTACCATAGATACCGTAGTCTCCTCCCTGGGACAGAGGGCGGTGGCTGGAACCATGGCAGGTGGTGAAATTGAGGCCCAACTCAAGATCAAGTCTAATGGCATGTTTGATGCCAGTCCCAGAACATCCGAGACCAGTGTGAAAGGTGTCTTTGCTGGAGGAGATGCCGCAGCAGGTTCCAAATCAGTTATCCAGGCAGTGGTATCAGCGCGACGGGCTGTTGTCAATATCCACGCCTATATCATGGATCAGCCCAAGGAAGCGGCTGACAGTCGATTTAACTTTACCCGTGGCCGTTCCTTTGATGATGTCGCCCTTAAGAATTTTGACGGCATCAACGTCAAGCTGCGTGAGAAGATGCCGGAACGACCACCCGAGGTCACAGTTCAGGATTTCGATGAGGTCAAGCTCGGTTTTACCGAGAAGATGGCTAAGCGGGAGGCGGAACGCTGCCTCTCCTGCGGTTGCACAGCCTTTGAACGATGCGACCTCAAACGTCTCGATATCGAATATGATATCAAGCTCAATAAAACCGGCATGGGAACGGTGCCTACCTATCCGCTCAATACCGACCACCGGGCAATCACAGTTGATGCCAACAAGTGCATCCTCTGTGGACGTTGTGAACGTGCCTGTGAATACGATGCCCTTGAGGTACGAGCAGAGACCATCACTGAAGACGGACTCCCCCAGGGCTTGACCATCACCTTTAAGGAAAACTGTGTTTCCTGCGGAAAATGTGTGGATTCCTGTTCCACAGGAGCCTTGAACAAGAATAATCGCATTGTTCCCATCCAGTCAGAAGAGGTGCGTGATGTCAGGACAACCTGTCCCTATTGCGGTACAGGTTGTCAGATCATTCTCAAGGTCAAGGGGCATACTGTAATGGAGGTGACTGCTGATCCAGCAGTTGGGCCGAATTTTGGCGACCTCTGCGTTAAAGGACGTTTTGGGCATCAGTTTATCCAGCATCCTGACAGGCTGAAAACCCCGCTCCTGCGCAGGCAGAAGGGGATGCCTCTGGAACCGGTAAAATGGGATGAGGCTTTGGATTTCATTGCCCAGTCTTTTTCCGCCATCAGTGGTGAAAAGGGATCAGATGCCCTGGCAGGACTCTCATCGGCTCGCTGTACCAGTGAGGAGAACTACGCCTTTCAGAAATTCTTCCGGGTCGGGATTGGGACGAATAACGTGGATCACTGTGCCAGATACTGACACAGCCCCACAGTGACCGGTCTGGTCACAGTTCTTGGCTCTGGTGCAATGACTAACACTATTAACGGAATCCTGGATTCTGATGTGATGCTGGTGATTGGCTCCAATACCACCGAGACCCATCCCATTATCGGCTTACGGATGCTCAAGGCGGTAAAAAAGGGAAGCAAGCTGATTGTCGCTGATCCCCGGCGGATTACTCTTTGCGACTCAAGTGAAATCTGGCTGCAGCAACGACCCGGTTCTGACGGTGCCTTAATCAACGCTCTCTGTCATGTCATTATCCGGGAAGGTCTGGAGGACAGGGATTATATGGCAGAGCGGACAGAGAACCTTGCTGCCTTTAAGGAAGCCATTGCAGACTGCACTCCTGAATGGGCTGAAGATATTACCGGAGTTCCCGCTGCGGATATTGAAGAGGCAGCTCGTATATTTGCGGCAGGAGAACGGGCTGGCATCTACTATACCATGGGAATTACCCAGCACACCTCGGGTACGGATAATGTTTGCGCCCTGGCCAACCTGGCAATGATTACCGGTAATCTGGGCAAGGCCGGTGCCGGTCTCAATCCTTTGCGCGGACAGAATAATGTGCAGGGAGCCAGTGACATGGGCTGTAATCCGACCTTCTTTCCCGGCTATCAACGCTGTGATGACGCAGATGTGCGCGCTAAGTTTTCAGAATTATGGGGAACAGAGGTTACCGGCAAGCCCGGCTTAATGGCTACGGAGATGCCACATGCCATAGAGGAGGGCAAACTGGCCGGTCTGTGGATTATGGGTGAGAATCCCATTCTAAGTGACCCCAATGCCGATCATGTGCGCAAGGCATTTGCCAAACTGGACTGCCTGGTGGTTCAAGACATTTTTTTGACTGAAACCGCTGAGATGGCCGATGTTGTCCTCCCGGCAGCTTCCTTTGCGGAAAAAGACGGCACCTTTGCCAATACGGAACGAAAGGTTCAGCGGATACGCAAGGCGGTTCCCCCGCCCGGTGATGCGAGAGACGATCTGTCCATTGTCAATATGGTAAGTAATAGAATGCTCGGCACTGGACAACGTTACCAGGGTCATGTTGATCCGCTCTATCATACGGTGCAACCGCTGGCTAATGAGATTTTTGATGAGATGACCCAATGCTGGTCGGCCATGGCTGGTATGAGTTATGAGCGTATTGAAAAGGAAGGGCTGTGCTGGCCCTGTCCTGATGCGGATCATCCCGGTACTCCAATACTCCATGAAAAGGGTTTTCCCAGGGGCAAAGGCTGGCTGTCGGCCATTACCTGGAAAGGTCCGCAAGAACTGCCTGATGATGAGTACCCCCTGGTCTTGACCACTGGCAGGGTCTTGTACCAGTACCATACCGGTACCATGACGCGTCGTTCAGAGGTGTTGGAGAGTTCAGCTCCCAACGCTTATGTTGAGATGCACCCGGATGACGCAGCAGAACTGAACCTTGCAGACAATGAGGTGGTTCGCGCAGCTTCAAGGCGTGGAGCCATTAAACTGCCGGTGCGGATAACCGACCGGGTCAGCAAGGGCTTGGTGTTTATCCCCTTTCATTATAAAGAGGCTGCCGCCAACCTGTTGACTAATGATGCCCTTGATCCTCAGAGCAAGATTCCTGAGGCTAAGGTGTGTGCGATTAAGGTGGAAAAGATCGTTGAAGAGGTTGAGGCTGTTAGCTTGAGTTAGTATTGGGTTTGGGGTATTGCGAATTTTCCATTAAAACAGTTAAGCAGGAACTTCATCTATAGAAAACATGCCTTCAATATCTGCTTTTTATTGAATTATAGTTTATTTGTATTTTAAAGATAATAAACAGCATAAACTTCCACATATACATGTCAAATATTCTGGTGATGAGGTAATCGTCTCAATACCTGATGGTAAAGTTCTTGAAGGAAGTATTCGTTCTGGAAAAATGAAGCTTTTACAAGCCTGGATTGAAATACATAAAGATAGTCTCGTTCCCATGCTCCTGCGTGGGAACGGCATCTGGACGATCCAGCGGCCTATAGTTGCCATTGGAGTGGCAAGGAGCAAATAAAACCCGTCCGCAGGGCGATAAATTCTTGAAGGAAGTATTCGTTTTGGGAATATGAAGCTCCTTCAAGCCTGGATTGAAATACATAAAGATGAACTTATGGCAGATTGGGAGTTAGCAATAAATGGTGAATTACCATATAAGATTGATCCTTTGAAATAGAAAAATGAATCCAAGGGTAAAGCAAGTATCTTCTTCAGATGATTATAAATTGTATCTTGTATTTACAAACGGTGAACGTGGTATCTATGATTGTTCCGATCTGCTTGACTTTGGAGTGTTTAGCGAATTAAAGAATACTCACTATTTCAATCAGGTTAAAGTGATTGATGGTACTGTATCCTGGCCGCATGAGCAGGATATCTGTCCTGATACTTTGTATATGGATTCATTGAGAAATATAAGCTGATAGCAGATAATAAATCATGTACACATAGCTGCTGTCGGTATTGTAAGTAGTAACACATTCCTATATAAACGCACATAAGGAATGCAGAAATAACCCAGTAAAACTATACGGAGATTGTAATGGGAAAAGGAATGGAACATAGGGCCGGAGCAGTAATGGTCGTCGGCGGCGGCATAGCAGGAATTCAAGCCGCCCTTGACCTGACTGAGCTTGGCTACTATGTCTATCTGGTCGAGAAGGCACCTGTTGTCGGCGGAGTTATGGCGCAGCTGGACAAAACCTTTCCAACCAATGACTGCTCTCTTTGAATACTCGCGCCTAAGCTGGTAGAGGCCGGTCGGTCTCCAAATATAGAGATGGTCACCAATGCTGATTTAACGGCATTGAAAGGAAAACCAGGTGATTTCACTGCCAAGATAACCAAACGTCCGCGCTATATCGATGCTGAAAACTGCACAGCCTGCGGACTCTGTACCCTGTATTGTCCCAAGCATCTGGCAGATCCCTACAATGAGGAGATGGCTCTGACCCGCCCTATCCACATTGACTATGCCCAGGCAGTGCCTGCAACCTATTATATCGATCCTTCCTCCTGTCTGCACATTACCCATGACACCTGCCAGATCTGTGTACCGGTCTGCCAGAGTCATGCGATCAACTTCAGTCAGAAGCCGGAAGAGATTGAACTCAAGATTGGTGCGGTAATCCTTTCGCCCGGATTCGGCAGGATCAAGAAGGATACCCTGGCCAAGTTCTCCTACGGCAAACACCCGGACGTGGTAACTGCGGTTGAGTTTGAGCGGATGACCACAGCCTCTGGTCCCTTTCTCGGGGAGATTAAGTGCTTTTCCGATGGCCGTCATCCCAAGTCCCTGGCCTTTATCCAGTGTGTGGGGTCCCGTGATCTGGGCTGCGACAACGGCTACTGTTCATCAGTCTGCTGTATGTACGCCATCAAGGAGGCCATGGTCGCTAAGGAGCATGACCCGGAAGTGGATATCACTATTTATTATATGGATATTCGCACCCAGGGCAAGGAATTTGACAAGGCCCAGCAGCGGGCCGAGAACATGGGCATCAAGTTTGTCCGGGCCAAGGTTGCCGATGTCACTCCCTGGGAAAATCGTCTCCAACTCACCTATTCCACCCTGGACGGACAGCATAAATTTGTTCCCCATGACATGGTGATTCTCTCCGAAGGACTGGAATCGCCCAAGGATGCCGAAGGCATTGCCAAGATCACAAAAATCAAGCTGAATAAGTACAACTTTGCCCAGTCAGACACCTTTAGTCCGCTGACCACTAACGTGGAAGGCGTGGTTGTGGCCGGTGCCTTCCAGGGTCCCAAGGATATTCCTGAGTCAGTTACCCAGGCATCAGCCGCCGCTGGTATCGTGGCCGGAATGCTCACTAAACAGCGGGGACAGGGTATTGTTCATAAGGACTATCCCGATGAACAACCCATGGGAGACGAAGTACGCATAGGTGTCTTTGTCTGCCATTGCGGCATCAATATCGCCTCTGTTGTTGATGTCCACAAGGTTGAGGACTCTGTGGAGGATATGGAAGGTGTGGTCTATCACACTGATTCGCTCTACTCCTGTTCCGCTGATGCAGTTGAAACCCTCAAGGATAAGATCATTGAGCATAACCTGAACCGGGTGGTGATTGCCGCCTGTTCTCCCCGTACCCATGAACCGCTCTTCCAGGAGACCCTCAAGGATGCCGGGCTGAACCGCTGCCTTATCGAGATGGTTAATATCCGGGATCAGTGTTCCTGGGTTCATGCCGGAGAACCGGAAGCGGCAACCGATAAGTCTCAGGATCTGGTGCGGATGGCCGTTGCCAAGGCTCGGGGAATGCAGCCCCTGCCGGAACAGACCGTACCGGTAACCGAAAAGGCTCTGATCGTGGGCGGTGGTATCGCAGGTATGACCGTGGCTCTGACCCTGGCAAAGCAGGGGTTTAAGTCGGTATTACTGGAAAAAGGTAATGAAGTTGGCGGAAATCTGGGTCTGCTCAACCATACCCTGGACGCAAGCGAGACCGCCTCTCACCTGAAGTCTCTGCTCGCCCAGGTTGATAAATCTGATAAAATTGATGTCCTGACCAATGCTGAACTGGCTGACTTTTCCGGTTTTATCGGGAACTTCACCTCAGTGATCAGCCATGGCAGCGGTAAGAAGAAAAAAGAGGAAACCATTGATCACGGCGTAGTAGTTCTGGCTACCGGTGGTCATGAGCATCGTCCAGGTGGCTACCTGCTGGAGGAAAACAAGAAGGTCGTCACCCAGATGGAGCTGGAGAAGCGTCTGGCTGGCTGGGCCAAGGATCGGGCACCCGACTCTGTGGTCATGATCCAGTGTGCCGGTTCACGCGGCGATGATCTGAACTACTGTTCCAAGGTCTGCTGTAACCACGCAGTCAAGAACGCACTCAAGATCAAAGAGGTCAATCCTGCCGCACAGGTTATTGTCCTTTATCGTGATATGCGTACCTACGGTTATGCCGAGGATGCCTACCGTGAGGCTCGCCTCAAAGGAGTCATCTTTATCCCGTACGAGCCAGATAATAAGCCCCAGGTTTATGTGGAGAAGCGTCGTCTGCATATCAAGTTCTTTGACTCCCTGATGCAGGAAGATATGGACATGACCCCGGATCTGATTGCCCTGTCCGTTGGCATCAAGCCGGACGGAACCGAAGAACTGAGCAAACTGCTCAAGGCACCCCTCACCGACGACAAGTTCTTTCTTGAGGCTCATGTCAAGTTGCGTCCGGTGGAACTGCCGGTCGCTGGAGTCTTTGTCTGCGGATTGGCGCATGGTCCCAAACCGGTGGATGAGACCATTGCTCAGGCTCAGGCTGCGGCTGCCAAAGCTGCCATTCCCCTGGTCAAGGGAAGGGTCACCATTGATCCCATTGTTTCAGTGATTGATGCGGATACCTGTATTGGTTGCCGTCTCTGTGTCAGCCTCTGTCCATTCGGTGCCATTGAAATGTTTAAAGTGGGCAAGAAGAACAAGGCTCGAACCATTTCCGCCTCCTGTAAGGCATGCGGTATCTGTTCCAGCCGTTGTCCGACCTTTGCCATTTCCATGGGCGGGTTTACCAATGAGCAGATCACGGATCAGATTATCGCCTTTGGTGAGGTGGTAGAGAAGGAAACCGTAACAGCATAAAAGAAGCATTCACGGGTACCGTATCAATTGTCGTACCTGTGATTGCTTACAGTTGATTTGAGTTTAGATAAACACAGTGTAATGAGGAATATTATGAGTGATTTTAACCCCAAGATTCTGGGTTTTCTCTGTAACTGGTGCTGTTACGCAGCAGCAGATGCAGCCGGGGTGTCCCGGTTTCAGTATCCGCCCAACCTGCGTACTATCCGAGTGATGTGTACAGGCAGGGTTGATCCCTCCTTTATCCTGCGCGGCTTTATAGAGGGGGCGGACGGAATATTTACCGGCGGCTGACAACACGGCGAATGCCATTACCAGGTTGGTAATTACGACGCTATGGGAGTTGACGCACTTGTACGCAAGGTGCTGGAAGATGTTGGAATCCGTAAGGAACGGTATGACCTTGAGTGGGCCTCTGCCGCTGAAGCACCCCGCTTTGTTGAACTGATTACCAAGTTCACCGAGCGCATGCAAGAGCTTGGCCCCCTGGGCGAGGCTGAAGGACTTAATCGTGAAGAGATCAATGAACGACTGGCAAAGGCAATGGATGCCGTCTCCAGCCAGAAGGTACGGATCAGTTTTGGCAATGCCTCCAAGGCGGTTCGCAAGGATGCGATCTGGACCCCGGAACATATTGATGAAATCATCACCACGAAAACGGCTAAATCTTTGGAAAAGGCCTTGGCCTGACAGCAATCCTTTGGGTTAAACATGAATTGAACGATGGTACCTATGGTGCTATCGTTTTTTTTTGCTCTCCTCATTCACCAATAGTCATGTCATGGATCATTATGACTGCGTGAATTACCTGAATGGTCAGTTCCTGTCCGCTGTTTCTTGAACTGAACTCTCCTGTTACTCCATCGAGTTTATTCCACGTTGACTTCTGAATGGTATGTGATATAATTTTACAAACT
>DAOVTM010000347.1 GCA_030633145.1 Desulfobulbaceae bacterium | reverse complement strand
TGGTGATCTCAATAAGGTCTCCCTGACGTTGTCCAGTGGTCACCTGACGCTGTTGGGCAATGTTGTTTTCGAGCTGGTAAACAACTTTTCCCGCTGGTCGTCTGACAATGGCTCTGGCCGGTATCAGCATTCCCTTTTCACGCTGTTCAATAATGACCGTGCCGTTAACAGTGCCGCCTGGTCGCCATGATCCGGGATTTTCCAGATAAATAATTACCTCAATGGCTCGGCTGTGGATGTTTACCGCCGGTCTGATCTGATTGATTATTGCCTCGATTACCCTGTCATGGGACAGTGGTGAGGTTAGTCTGACCTGCTGACCAATGGCAAGGCTGGCAGCAACATTTTCAGGAAAGGGGAGGACAATGCGCAGGAATTGATCTGTCACCATCAGGAAAAGCGGGGTGCCCTGTTTGACAAAATCACCCTCGGAAACAAATCTTTTTTCGATCCAGCCGCCAACAGGGGCAAACACGGAGGTTTTAGCCATACGCCGCAGGTTATCAGCCAGACGGGAGTTTGCGCCTGCCAACTGCTCTTTGAGTGTAAGCAGCTTTACCGCCGCATTATCAAAGCGTTCCTGGGAGATTGATTTTTTGGCCAGCAGATTCCGATGCCGGGCAACTATTCGCTTTTGATTGGCAATCAGGGCATTTAAGCGGTCTACCTCTGACTGCAATGCCTTTTGTTCAAGCTCCTGCTGCTCTTTGTCAATGTTGAGCAGGGTCTGACCGGCCTTGACAACCTCACCGGTATCAAAGAAAATTTTCTCTATTTGCCCGGAAACCTCCGCCGCTACCATGGGGTTGACCTTTGTTTCAATCCATCCCATGGATTCTTCGGTGGTTATCACCGTATCCCGGATCACAGGGCTTACCGTTACGGGCACGCTTTGTTTTCCTGTTTCAGCCCAACTAATACCAGTGGCGGCAACCGTTACACACAGCAGCATCAAGCAATGAAATATTATCGGCATTCTTTTTCTCCAGGTTATGGCAATACGTCCTAACGAACGTTAGAGAGGGTAAAGGGAAGGGTTCGTTCTGTCAAGCGAAAAGGGAGACTGGCTAATGAAGGATATCAGCGGTTAAAATTTCCAGTTTCTCCAATTTTTCTATAGTATATACTTTTTCTTTTTGTAAATCCAGATGCTGCCGTTCAATCTCCAGTTCGCTTTCAGCAATGCCCGGCAGGGCACTCAGGGTCGTATCATCAGGTTCAAAATGTTCTTTAGCAAGAAGAACAAAAGAGTTTCCGTAAGCCCTGAAGCAGAGTGTGTCTGGATAAAGGGATTGAAGCTCCGTGGCAAACTTCTTGAAGAGGACATTGCCAGCATCCCACCCATGTTTTTTATTGTATTCCGGTACGTTCTGTACGTGAATAATGTGTAAACATTTGTATTCGTAAATCTCCAGGTTGTTCCTGAGGATAATTTTTAAATAGTCTTCGTTATAGAGTCCTGTCAGTTTGTCGTTAAAATAATAGGAAAAACGTTTTTTCTCCAGATCCGTGACCGGCAACTGCGAAATGGAGGGAGGTATCTTTATATTCGCCAACGCAGTGACCGCAGCCTTGACGACATCGGGATGAAACTGACTGCCGCTTAACTGTTCCAGCTCAGCTAATGCCTCGGGGATTTTTTTTCTTCCCTTATAGATACGATTGGTGGTCATGGCATCAAAGGCATCGCTCACAATCAGAATCCGGGAGAGGAGAGGGATTGCCTCTCCCTTGAGGTGATCTGGATATCCTTGCCCGTCATGCCGTTCGTGATGATGGAGAATAATGACTGCCAGTTCCTTATACATCCCGATATTTGCCAGCATGTGATAACCGGCAAAGGCATGGAGCTTGATAAGGTTATAATCCTGTTTGGTCAGTTTTCCCGGCTTCAAGAGTACAGAGTCCGGGGTGGCTATTTTGCCAATATCATGGAGCATTGCCGCCTTATACAGTTTAGATATCTCTTTCTCTTCCAGTCCCATTTCCTGAGCGATCTGTTGGCAGTAGCGGGCGACCCGTTCGGTATGTCCTGCGGTATAGGGGTCGCGTTGCTCTATCATATCGATAAAAGAAAAAATCGTTTCCTCGAAATTTACCGTTTTTTCCAGGGTCAGCCTGGCAACAGACTCACGTTGTCGAAATGAGTCTATGGCAAAGCCGATATCTCCGGCCAGTTCTTCAAGCATGGCAATTTCTTCAGGCTCACAGCCTTCCTTTCTCCAGGTATAAATTGTCAGAACACCAAGGGGGGCGGCATCCTGAGATGCCACCAACGGGAGTGCGATCACTGATTGGAATAGCTTGAGTTCATCCTCGTCATGCCAGGGCGTTGCACGAATTATTCCCAATGTACTCTGGTCAATCACTGTTGTACTGTTATTGATACAGTTGGCTGCTGTGCCTTGCCGGATGCCAGAGTCATGGTTTTGAAGAGAGAGTGGCAGGTTTTCTTTGGAAATATCTGTGGGGTCGGAGGTGTAAATTTTAGAGAATTTGTCTTCCTCCAGCAGGCCGATCCAGCAATACCCATATTGACCGTGTTGCACTAAGGTGGTACAGGATTCTTTCAGGAGGAGGTCAAGGTTTGGCGAGGTAATGAGCAGGTTGTTGATATCCGCTACGGTTTGTAATATTTCTTTGAGATATACCTCCTTGTCCAGCAGGGTCTCGATTTTTTCCGTTCGTTGCAGAACTTTGCTTTCAAGGGTCTTGTTTAGTTTGTCAAACGCTGTGTTTTTCTGGTGCAGGGTTCTATTGAGATTAAAAATGTAGGATGAGACAGCAAGAATAGCCAGGATTGTCAGGCTGAAAAGAACAATCTGCGGCCAATAGCGGAGTATGACATCTGTGAAGGTGAAGTGTCCAAAGTCTTTGTAGGGGCCGATTTTCAGATCCAGCAAACAGGCATGAACCGCCTGATAATTGTGGGCTACTGTCCAGCCTGCTGATCTACCAGCTATGGCAGCCGGGTCCGTGTCTTCCATGGATAGCAGGGCTGAGGCAACCTGGCGGGAGAGTTTCTGCGACGTGGTTTTGACCGCAGCCATAGGCCATTCCGGATACAGTTCAGTGCTGACCAGGAAAGGGAAGCCCCTGATGTCTTGTCGATTAAGGATTTGAAAGTCGTTCAGCTCTATTTCTCCGCTCTCAGCCATCCGCTCCAGGGTATCACTGCGGACAGTACCAGCATCAACAACACCGCTGCGGACAGCATGAACAACAGCATCATGGGTTGTACCATAGCGCAGGGAGGAAAAATCAGTGGATGGCTCAAGATTGATCTTAAAGAGTTCCCGCCAGGCCATAATCCAGCCCCCGAATGACCGTGGATCAACGGCCATAAAGGATCTGCCGCGAAGATCATCCAGGGAGGTGATGTCGGTGCGATTCGCTCTGGTAAAGATAACACCGCCAAAAGTCGTAGTTTGCTGGCAGGAGGCTCCATGTTGATTGATCAGGGTGGCAATACGGTTGACACCATAGAGTTTTTCAAGTTCCACATAAAAGGCGGGGTTGGCCAGGACAAAGTCAACCTGTTCTTCTTTGATAACGGTATGAATTTCTTCAAACCCCAGGGGAACAATCTCAAAGGTATAAGCGGGGATGGCTTTGCTTAAAAAAATGCCCATCTCTGACCATTTTTGCAGGGCAAGCTTTGGGCCGCGCTTGGCCAGTACACCGATATGTACGGTTTCTGCTGTCCATCCCGGAAGAGTGCAGTAGGTAGGAATACAGAAAAAGGCGAAAAGTGTAATGAGCAGATATCTTTTGCTGATGGAGAAGAAATACATATAGTTCCTATCCCGGTATGCGCATAGAGTTTTCCTAACCGATCCGCATAATTTTGATTATGACCATAGTATAACATTATGATTTTTTATAATCAAACCTGATTACGGAAAAGAAGGACAGGACACGTTTTTTTATTGCAAATCACCTTTTTTGCTCTATCATTGCAACATGCCTACACGATCCCGAATACATCTGCCCATGCGTCCTCTTCCTGTTTCCTTTGCCCTGGTGGACTGCAACAATTTTTACGTCTCCTGCGAGCGGTTGTTTAATCCCCGGCTCCATGAACGACCGGTGGTGGTGTTGTCCAATAATGACGGCTGTATCATAGCCCGTTCCAATGAGGCCAAGGCGTTGGGCCTCAAGATGGGTGATCCCTGGTTTAAGAAAAAGGCATTTCTGCACCAACACGGGGTGGCAATCTATTCCTCCAACTATGGGTTGTACGGCGACCTCTCGCACCGGGTGATGTCCATCCTGCAAGAGGAAGAACCGGAGGTGGAGATCTACTCCATTGATGAGGCATTTGTCCAGTTGCCCGGCGACCGCGATAGCCTGGGAGAACGGGGACGTTCCCTGAAAAAGCGGCTAGACCGTTGCGTGGGAATCCCAGTATCTGTGGGGATCGGCCCGACCAAGACTCTGGCTAAGATCGCTGCCGGAGTTGCCAAGAAGAATCCATCCTGCCAGGGCGTGTTTCACCTTGCTACTCCCCGGATTCAGGAGACAATTTTAGCCCAGACCGCAGTGAATGATATCTGGGGAATAGGCAGGCAATCCAGTAAAAAACTGAACCAGCGTGGTATTTACACGGCACTTGAACTGCAGCAGAGTA
>DAOVTM010000283.1 GCA_030633145.1 Desulfobulbaceae bacterium | reverse complement strand
CATGGAATTACACGCTTTATCCTAATTGATTACAAAAAAATAATTCCAAGTTATTTCTTACCGAGCCCTAAGTGTCGCCAAGTGGTCAAAAACAGTTTGTAAATTAAAATCAACAACTTCTATATCCAGCTTGCCCGCCTCAATCTTGGAAAAATCAAGGATGTCGTTAATAATACCGAGCAATACTTCGGCTGAAAAATGCACCTTGCTGATATAGTTTTTCTGTTCCGGTTTAAGATCTGTTTGCAGAGTCAGCTCGGACATGCCGATAATCGCATTCATCGGGGTGCGGATTTCATGACTCATATTGGCGAGAAATTCCGATTTGGCCTGACTGGCCGCCTCGGCCTGCCGCCGCGCTTTAATCAACTGCTGTTCGGCCTCTTTGCGAAGTGTGACATCATCCTTGATCGCCACATAATGGGTAATTTTTTCCTGCTCATCTTTCACCGGTGAAATAGTGGCAAACTCCCAATAGAGCGAACCGTCCTTACGCTTGTTGTGGATCTCTCCCTGCCATACCTCACCCGCCGTCAGGGTCTCCCACATCTCTCGGTAGAATGCCACCGGTTGATCGCCGGATTTCAAAATTTTCGGATTCTGACCGAGTGCCTCTTCTTCTGTGTAGCCGGTGGTGCGGGTAAACGCCGGGTTGACAAACTCGATATTGGCATCGCTGTCCGTGATAACAATGGTACTGTGGCTATATTCCACTGCGCGGGACAATTTGCGAACCTGTTCTCCGGCCTTCTTGCTCACAGTAATATCAGAATGGGTACCAACAAAGCGCAAGGGGTTTCCCTGTTCATCACGCCCAAAAATCTTTCCCCTTGAGCGTATCCACATATAACTCTCATCTTTACGCATAAACCTGAACTCAGCGTCATAGGCTTTCTTCTTTCCTGAAAACACATCGTCAAATAACGCCGTTACCGACTGAATATCATCGGGATGCACCCGTTTTTCCCATTCCTCAAAGGTATGTGAAAACTCATCCGGCTCATACCCGGCCATGGTGTAGTAGCGGGAATCAAAAACAACCGCATTGGACTGTAAATCCCAGTCCCAGATACCGTCATTGGCCACTGACATTGCCAGATCAAGACGCTCTTCGCTCTTTGTCAGCGCAAGGGTACGCTCTTCCACCCGCTCTTCCAGCTCGTCCCGGCTGCGGCGCATGGTTCGCGTTGCCCGTTCCCCCAGCATCAGGGTCAGCAAAAGAGCTGAGATGGTAAGCAGCAGGGTGACACCGGTGATGACCATCAGGCTCAGGCGCAGGCTGTAATATCCGGCTAATGCCTCGTCCACATCAATCTCAGTGGTCATGCCCAGCCCCAGATGATCCGCCCACAACCAGACTCCAAAAACCGGCACACCCCGATAATCCCGATAGCCGTTGCCGTCCACAGCAAACAGCAGATCACTGTGCCCATCCCCCACATCTTTCAATTCAGGATCATGGCTTATCTCAATGAGGCTTTTGGCCATGCGGGTAAGGGGAAATTCGCTTGGAAAAATTTGAGGTTTGAAACCCTGCAACAGGTTACCGCCTGGATCGGAAACCTTAATTTCTTTCTGATTTTTCAATAACTCAATAGCGGAAATTTGATCTTTAAACCGTGATTCACTGACCAGCAGACCTTGCCGGTTGATGAGATAGCTCTCCCCGGACTGACCAAGGCGACCGGACTGCATAACCCTGGACAGTCGCCCCTCAAACAGCATTCGTTGGGTCAACACTGCCAGTATGGTTCCATCTGAATCCCGGATCGGCGCGGCAAAGAACAGGGTCAAAGGTTTCTCTCTCCCATTCCCGGCAGTATCTTCTTGACTGTTAACCACGACATCTGAACGAATAGGCGGCACAAACACCGACTCACCCTGGAATACCCTGGACAACAGATCCGGTTTTTGCCCGGCAATGAGATTTTTCGTGCCCAGATTGAGATCCCGCATGGAGCCTATGCTGACAGCATCCGGGTTGATGATAAAAAAACCGGTCTTGCCAAACTCCGGCTCATGCTTAACAAAAAATCTACGGGCTTCGGAGAGCGGCTGCGACAGCTTGAGTGTTTCTGCATCAACCGGAACTTCAAGCAGTTGTTTGGTAATAGCGACCAGCTCCGGATCCTGCCCCAGTTGTGACAAATACGTCTGGTGTTCCTGAAGCCAGAAATCGACTCGCTCACTGGCTCCCTGAAGAATAACCGCCAGATCATTTCGGGTATTAGCTAAAACAGTCTTCTTGTTCTGCTCAAGTGTTCGCCAGATCAATACGGCGACAAGCACGATCATCAGGCTGGCGACAAGCAACACAATCAGCCGGAATCGTCTTGAACCGAAATGACGCGCCAGCTCCTGGTCAGAAAACAGACGTGGAAGTGCCAATGCTGCCAGGAGCAACAGGGAGAAAACCAGGATGACTGCGATGATCAACCACGGGGAAGCAAATTCCTCTTGTTTCTGTGCAGGCTCAGGCATATTCAAACCGGCAGCACAACTGCTCGGATCTGGAACACCGACAACAGCGGGCTGGGAAGAAACCCATTTTTTGTGCAGGGTCGTCCACTCCTGTTTGGAAATGGAAGCAAGTGCCTTGTCAAGGATTGTTACCAATTCCGGCCAATCCTTGCGAACGGCAAGGGTCTGGCTGCTGATATTCTGCTGCCACCTGAGTACGGCATGCACATCGGCCAGACCATGTTTTTTGATCTGATAATTGGTGAGAGCCAATGTGCCAATATAGAGGTCAGCCCGACCTTCCCTGACCGCATTCAGTGCTTCCAGGATACTCTTTACCATGACAGGAGTGACTTTGGGATGAGACTCAAGTATCAAACCATTTGCAGCATAGCCGTCAACCATTGCGATGCGCATTCCATCGACATCTCCACGGGATCGGATTCGCATATCATTGATTTTAGAAAAGATATACGGTGAGAGAAATATATAGGGATCACTGAAGGCGAACCATTGGGTGCGCTCTTCACGCACAGCCATTGTTGCCACAACATCTATTTCATGCTTTTGGGCGGAGGTATAAAGTGTTTTCCATTCACCATCGGGATGAATTACGAATGATATGCCGGTTTTCCGCGAAATCAGGTTTACAACATCCACGGCATAGCCTTCAAATCCTCCTGCGGAAGCATAGTCACTGAATGGCGGAAAATTGCAGGGAAAGGCAATGCTGATCTCCGGGTGCTGCTCCAGCCAGGATTGCTCTTCAGTTGTCAGAGTTACCTTGCTGGTTTCGATTGCTGAAAATTCCCAGTGATCCACGATGGATTGCAATTCTGTTTCGGGAATATTCTTCAATGCCTTGTTGATCAGGGTAACTAACTCCGGCCAGTCGGAGCGTACACAGATGGAAAGACTGGTGGCAGGAAAGCCGGCAGGGGGAGTCACATGCAGATCGAACAGCGCATTGTTCTGGATCAGGTAGTTGATAGATACTGAATAACCGATATAGGCATCTGCCTGCCCCAGAGAGACCATGTTCAATGCCTCAAGCGGGGTAGCGACTTCGGCCAAAGTCAGGTTGGGAAAGGTGGTGCGCAGCATTGAAATCACACCATAGCCCCGGGCAACCAGCACCTTTTTGTCATACAGGGATTTCACCCCCTGTTTTGGCTGAAACCCTTTGCGGGTTGCAATTACCCACTGAGCCTTAATCACGGAATCGGAAAACCGCAGATACTCTGTCCGCTCCGGCGTTGGCACACAGAGAGAGACGAGATCAACTGTGCGATTTTCAGTCTCTTTTAGCACCTCTGACCAGGACAGGCCGGGCTGCAACTGCGGACGGATCCCAAGGGAGCGACTGACCCTGGCAAGGACATCGGCAGCCAGGCCGCTGTGTTGCCCCTCTTGATCAACAAAATCATAAGGAGGCCAGGCTGGATCAACACCAAGGCGCAGATCGGGGTGCGCCTCCAACCATGCCCGTTCCTGCAGGGACAGGTTCAATCGGCTTTTGTTCTGTATTTTGGAAATATTGAAAGCCCGTTGCTCCTGTTGAATAATCCAGAGATATTCTAAAGCGAATATATCTTCGAAGGTTAATAAGGCCATGCCCTCATTGATCCTGAGCAGAAGTTTTTCATTCCCCTTGCCTACGGCGCCATACAGTACCCTGGAGAAAAGAGGCGTTGCAACGGCCTTGATTTCGTTGTCCCAACCCTGTTCAGCCAGCAAAATATCCAGGGTCATATCCACCCAGAAAACAGCATCCACCTTGCCGGACTTCAATGCCTTAAGTGCTGTCAGTCCATTGGGAAAACCAATTAGATTCAGGTTGGGATAGTCCCGGCGTAAGGCACTCTCCTGAAAGCTGCCCGTGGTGACCCCAATTTTCCGTCCGCCAAAGTCGGCTGGATCTTCAGGCAGCGTGGTCTGTTGCCGATAATAGAAACTACAGTTGATCTGGTAAATGGGGTTGGCATAATCGAGAAATTCCTGCCGTTCCGGATTGAGGAATAATCCTGAATGAATGTCTGCACTGCCCTGCTTGACAGCCTTTACTGTATCTGCCCAGTCGCTCATACGAAAGCGAATCTCCTGCCCGGTTGCCTTTGCCCATGCCCGCCAATAGTCAACCAGAAATCCTGCCGGTTCTCCAAATGAGGTCATCTGACTCAACGGTGGAGCGTCGCGGTCAATGGCAATGGTGAGTACCCTTTCATCCACCTTTGGAATCCATTGGCGGCTGATATTCAGTCGTTCCTCTTCCAGGATGAGATTAAAACCGTTATTGATTCGCTCCAACAGGGATTGATTGCCCTGGCTGACGGCAAAAAACCAGTCGCTATTGTATAAAAACTGGGCATGTTTAAGGCTGAATTCATGGAGAAGACCCGCTTTTTTCAGATGATAGATTGCTGTTGGAGTGTCGGCGGCAAATGCCCGTAGTGCGCCGGATTTCAGGGCGGCAATAATGGCATCATGGTTGGGATAGGGTACAATGGACTCGGGGGGCAGCCGCTCTTTGAGATAGCCCTCAACATAATCGGCGCTCACCACCCCAACACGGTAGGCCGCCACATCAGACAATTTGCTGATTGCAGGCAGGGACTTATGCAGAAAAATATGGGTACTGGTCTGGCTCAGTGACTGCCCGTAATCCAGATATTTGTCCCGTTGCTCGTTAAAGAACAGCCCTGTATGGACATCGGCTTCACCGCTGCCGACCTTTGTCAGGGTTTCCGCCCAGACATAAGGGATGAATTCAACGCATTGGCCTGTTTTTTCAGACCAGAGATTCCACAGGTCGATAATCAGGCCGGTGGCATTGCCCTGTTCGTCCTGAAACTCGAACGGGACGCAATCAATGCAATAGGCTGCTTTGAGAGGAGGGGTACCGTCGCATTCCGGGGGCGTGTTTTGATTTTGGGCAAATCCCTGGGCAATGGAACCGATTAGCAGCCAGGTCAGTGTCAGGGCAAAACAAAGATGATAAGGGATTTCCTTGCGGATTAACGATTGTATTGAGCGAGTGGTGTTCATAACATTTAGCTATTGGT
>DAOVTM010000121.1 GCA_030633145.1 Desulfobulbaceae bacterium | reverse complement strand
TGTTTGATGTTTCCTTTCAAGAGTCTTTGGAGGTTTTTCAGTACGGATCAGACAATTCATTTAAAGGAATAGAGCCTCTCCATCAAGTGACCACAGAAGCGAAAAACAAAATCCTTGAAATCCAATCCATAGGGAACGATCCTGCATTACTGTTCACAAAGGGGGTAGAAGGAGTTGGCGAAGACGGCAGATCTCTGGTTATCAGGCTTTATTTCGCCAGAAAAATTGAACTTTTTTCAGAAAAAAAATCCATAAAAAAGCGAGTGATTCCAGGGCGAAATGAGTTTTTGTTTGTTTTGCCGGAACAGTTTACTCGTGGAGTGTTGCGTTTTGACCCAGGTGAAACTGAGGGAAGGTATATTTTCCATAGTATCACCGGACGTTCCATGAAGTCGTACTTGCTTCCATGAACAGTGGCGAGTTGAAAAGCGAGCAGACACAGCCAACACTACAGCGACTTATCCTCACCGGCTTCCGAGCCACCGGCAAGAGTGCGGTGGGCAGGTATCTGGCAATGCTGCTGGGCTATTCTTTCATAGATACGGATGATCTTATCTGCGACCGGATGGGCAATTCCATTGCCGAAGCGGTTGCCAGAAACGGCTGGCAGCCCTTTCGTGACCTTGAAAACAGCCTGCTGCGGGAACTGGCAGTAAAGACACAACTGGTGGTCGCCACCGGCGGCGGGGCTGTACTACACAGCGAGAGCTGGCAGCTGCTGCGGCAGCAGAGTAAGGTGGTCTGGCTCCGCGCAACCCGTGCAACCACTCTCCATCGGCTGAAGAACGATTCCGCGACTGCGCAACAGCGGCCTTCACTCTCCGGCCAGGGGATTGATAAGGAAATCCCGGAACTACTTGCCCAGCGGATTCCTCTGTACAGGGCTGGCTCTGACCTGATAGTTGATACCGATGATCGCACTGCACAAGAAGTAGCTGCGTACATTTTTAGAAAGTTGACAGAAATGCGATAACCCTGCCAGCCTGAAATCCGTCTGTTTTGCAAGCCAATTCGTACTATATCGTACTATATAATGGTGTGGAGTAAAATTCGTCTTGAACTCGCACTAAAAAAAACGTACAATCCACAATCAGGAAATGAACTACGAATTTATAGCAGAGCAAAGCAATCAGATTAAATGTGCGTCAGGAAACTGGAAATTCCTGTAATTCAAACGGCGCCAAGGCATGGTATTATAAGATGGCTGGAAACACATTTGGAACATTATTTAAGGTGACGACCTGGGGAGAATCCCATGGCACTGCCTTGGGCGCAGTCATAGACGGATGTCCGCCGGGTATTGATCTATCCCCTGAGATGATTCAGGAAGAACTTGAGCGGAGACGACCGGGCAAGGGCGGGGCAACCTCCCCCCGCAAAGAACCTGATAAGGTTGAGATCATGTCGGGTACCTTTCTGCCCCAGAATAGTAAATGCGCCCAAACTACCGGCACCCCCATTTCCCTGCTTATCTTTAATAAGGATGCCCATTCCAAATCGTATAATCATCTCCAGGATGTGTTCAGACCCGGCCACGGTGACCTGACCTACCAGGCAAAGTACGGTATCCGCGATCATCGGGGCGGAGGACGTGCCTCGGCCAGGGAGACCGCCGCCAGGGTAGCTGCGGGTGCGGTGGCAAAACAGGTACTGCGTAAACATCAAATAGCAGTGATGGCCTATACCGTGGCCTTGGGTGGAATCAGTACGGAAAAACGGGATCTATCCCAGATCGTGGAAAATCGCATCTGCTGCCCGGATAACGCGGTGGCAGCACGCATGGAAGAGCGTATCCGCGAGGTCAAAAAAGAGGGAGATACCCTGGGGGGGATTGTCGAGATTCGGGCGGCCTGTCTGCCAGGTCTGGGGGAACCGGTTTTTGATAAACTGGACGGCGAGCTTGCCCGAGCACTGATGTCCATTGGCGCGGTCAAGGGAGTGGAGATAGGCACCGGCTTCAAGGCCGCTGCAATGCTTGGTTCAGAGAATAATGATCCCATCTCACCGGCTGGTTTTCTCGGCAATAACGCAGGCGGTATCCTGGCTGGAATCAGCAACGGCGAACACCTCATTATTCGGGTAGCGGTTAAGCCCATCCCCTCCATTCATAAGGAGCAGCAGACGGTAAATATGCGGAACGAGTCAGTGGGAATCAAGGTCGGCGGTCGCCATGATATTTCGGCCATCCCCAGAATTATCCCGGTCTGTGAGGCCATGGTTCGACTCACCCTGGTGGATCATCTACTGCGGCAGCATGCCCTGCTGGGCCTGCAAAACGCCCTGCAAACCCCGGAAGAGAAAAGTGACGACTGCTGAAGTGATGCCTACTGACAGTTCGCTGCAAGGCGTTCAGGATATCTGGCTGATCAGCCGGGAATACGATGGCCTGGCCGGGGTCGGCGGGGTCAAGGATGTGTGCCGCCAACTGGCCGAAACCCTTGTGGAACATGGTGGCCGTACCGTGCAGGTGGTGCTGCCTGCGTATGGGTTCATTGATATCCGGGGGCAGGGTTTCTCGCCCCTTCCTATGCCGGAGAATGCGCAGCAAAATGCTGTTTTTTTTGTGGATATGCACTATCCATCTGAAGAGCGGCGGGAAAGAATCACGGTCTGGAGCAAGAGGATCAAAGGGGTGGCAGTGTATCTGCTCCAGGGCGAAAGATTTTCTGAAAAAAATAATGTCTATACCTACACTTCCCAGGACGAAGAGCTGACTCCATGGCAGCAACAGGGTACTGGTCATTATGATTATTTTGCCATGAATATCCTGCTCCAGAAAGGAGCCTTGGATTTGATGCTCTTGTTGGACAGGAAGCCGGATATCATCCACTGCCACGATGGTCATGCCGCAGTTCTGCCTGCCATGATGCGGGAAAACCCAGGCTATCGTATTTTTTTTAGAAATACCGGGGCGGTGGTAACTATTCATAACGCGGGTCAGGGCTACCATCAGGAAGTTGCGGATCGCTACTTTGCACGGACAATCACCGGGCTGCCTGTTTCCGTGATTCGTCAGGCAATGCTGAATGACTGTTTTGATCCCTTCATGGCTGCCGCCGACTATGCACTGATGAACACGGTCAGTGAAAATTACGGTCGCGAACTCCAGCAAAGCAGCGAAGATGCCCGTACCGGCTGGCTGGGACACAGCCTGCTGGAACGGGGCATAGAGCTGTCCGGTATCACCAATGGTATCAACCCGGAAGATTTTAATCCGAGCAGAGCAGACAGTTTGGGGATTGAGGCACCCTTTAACCCCCGCAAGGGAGAGCTGGACGGCAAACGAATCTGTAAGGTGGCAATGCTGACACAATGCTCTGGCTCTGGTTTGAGCGAATGGCAACTGGTGCAGCAGTTTGGCACCCTCAGCCCAGGATCGAGCCTGCCCCTGTTTACCTTTATAGGCAGACTTACGACCCAGAAAGGGGTGGATGTTCTGCTGGGGGCGGTGCGGGAGTTTCGTTCCCCCATGCAACTGCTTATTCTCGGTGCGGGAGATTCTGAGCTGGAGGAGGAGTTAATAACACTGACTGAGGATACAAACAGGGCAGGCTCTGTCTGTTTTCTCAAGGGGTATGACCAGGCTCTGGCCACCAGGATCTATGCGGCAGGTGATTTTTTTCTTATCCCCTCCCTGTATGAACCCTGTGGGTTGACCGATTATATTGCCCAACTGCTGGGCAATCTTCCCATTGTACACCATGTGGGTGGCCTGGTCAAGGTACTGGATTCCACTACGGGTTTCTGCTACGAGGAGCATAGCGCGGCAGTACTGGCCGAAACTATGCAGCTGGCAATAGCTCTCTATAATGACCCGGGGGATGCGTTGGAAAAAATGCAGCAGGCCGCTGTGGAAAGGATTTATAATCATCACGGCTGGCCTCAGGTAATGGACGATTATCTCCGGCTGTATGCTGAGGCAAAAGAATGCAGTTCATACCCGCAGACATAAACCCTCGCACCCGACCCCGTCTGGACTGGTTTGAGGAGCGACGGGATTTTTTTATCCGCCAGGCTTTTGCTGATTTTTTTGTCGTGTTTCAATCCTTTCAAGAGCTGTATCAGTTATATCTTTCCAGCCGGGATCCTGTGAGCGGTGCCTGCTGTGATTTATCCACCAGTGAAAATGAGGAGCTGCGCGGACTGATTTGGAACAAGTTGACCATGCTGGTGGGCAGTGAAGAGGAAAAGGGGATTCTCTGGAACCTGAAGGATCTCTGCCACCGGCTGTGGTCGGATAAGGAGTCGGGACAAGCGGAACATGGGCTACCCCGAAATAGAGAGGGAGTCCTGATTGACTATCTGATTGGTTCCATCTTTCACGAAACGGTAAAGCTCAAGGAAAACATATACATTCTTAACTGTTATGGGTCAGATGGTGTCCGGCGCATTGTTGCCGGGGTCATTGACCAGCTCGGCCAGATAGCCTTTCTCCTTGGTCAGGCCGGATACAGACTGCGCTGTATTCTGCCGGATTTGGCGCAAAATATGCTGCTGGTTCGCCTTCTGGTGGAAGAGGAAGAGCAGCTACGGCTGGTCTGGGGGGAGGACAGTGTTGACGTTTTGTCTGATATGTTCTGGGGTGCGCCTGCCCAGGGGTTTTGCGCGGTCGGTAAAAGTTATATGAGCGGTCAGTGGTACAACAAAGCACTGCCCATGTTTGAACGGGCAATGGAACTGGATCGAGAGTGTGACGAGGCGAGGATAAAAATGTACCTGTTGCGAGCCATCATTAACGAAAATGGCTCTTTGCTTGGTGCGAACAGCGTACCAAACTAAAAAAACAATAATAACATGGAGGTAGGGTGCGCTGTGCGCACCAGTGATTTAACAGGCCTATTATATCGTAAATAAAATATCGTAAATAAAACTAACGGAGTCAAGAATGAGTATAAAAATAGGTATTAACGGATTTGGACGAATAGGGAGAAACATCTTTCGAGCCATCAGTCTGGACACGGCCTTTGCCGGTATCGAGGTGGTGGGCATCAATGACCTCACTGATATCAAAACCATGGCTCACCTGATCAAGTATGATTCCATCATGGGAGTCTATGATGCCGAGGTTGGCACCTATGAGAACGGTATCACCGTTGATGGCCGCAAGATCACGGTTTCCGCCCATCGAAGCCCTGCCGACATCCCCTGGGGTGAGTTGGGTGCGGAATATGTACTTGAATGCACTGGACTGTTTTGCGACCAGGAGTCTGCCAAGGGACACATCGATGCCGGAGCTGCCAAGGTCATCATTTCAGCCCCGGCCAAGGGGAATGTTAAGACCATTGTCATGGGGGTCAATGAGGATGAATATGATCCTACCAGCCATCATGTGGTCTCCAACGCCTCCTGTACCACCAACTGTCTGGCTCCGGTGGCTCAGGTAATTCTTAATAATTTCGGTATTAAACGCGGTTTAATGACCACTATACACGCCTATACCGGGGATCAACGGCTGCTTGATTTCCCCCATTCCGACCTGCGCAGGGCTCGCTCTGCGGCCATGTCCATGATTCCCACCAATACCGGTGCTGCCGCTGCCGTGGCTCTGGTAATCCCGGAGCTGAAAAACAAATTTGACGGTCTGGCGGTACGGGTACCGACCCCGAATGTGTCTCTGGTGGATGTGGTCATGGAGGTGGAGCAGGAAACATCGGTCATCGAAGTGAACAACGCCCTCAAAGAGGCGGACGGTCGTTTTCTCCGCTACTGTGATGAGCCACTGGTCTCCATTGATTTCCAGGGCGATCCCCATTCCTCCATTGTTGACAGCCTCTGCACCAGGGTACTGGGTACCTCGGTCAAGGTCATGACCTGGTATGATAACGAGTGGGGCTATTCCAACAGGATGCTTGATCTTTGCCTGCACATGGATGCCAACGGGCCTCTGTAATCCATGACCTTTGAATTACTTCTAAAAACTGGGGACATAACTCAATAAAGGAGCAAACATGAAGAAGATACTATCGGCAGTTGCCGCCTTCACCCTGATGGGCAGCTTTGCGGTTGCATCGGATATCCACTGGGAATACAGCGGTGAGGTCGGCCCCGAACACTGGGGTTCCCTGGAGCCAGCCTTTGCAATGTGTAGCAAAGGAGTAAACCAGGCCCCGGTTGACCTGGCCGGATTTATGGAAGCGGAACTGGCACCGATCACCTTTACCTATTTCGGGCTTGCCACCGAGATTCTCAACAACGGCCACGCCATTCAGGCAAACTATGCCGCCGGATCGACCATAACCATAGAAGATAAGACCTTTGAACTCAAGCAGTTCAACTTCCATTCACCCAGTGAGAATACACTCAATGGAGAGTCTTTTCCCATGGAAGGTCACTTCGTCCACAGTGACAGCCAGGGCAACTTTGCGATAATCGGCGTTTTCTTCACCATTGGCGAGGAAAACCAGGCCATGAAAAAACTGTGGAAACAGATGCCTGCCAGTCAAGGTGACAAGGCAGGGCTGGCTTCCCAGGTACGGGCAGAGGAACTGATGCCGGAAAACAGGGACTATTACCGTTTCAACGGTTCCCTGACCACCCCTCCATGCAGCGAGGGGGTGACCTGGATCGTGATGAAAAACCCGGTCACTGTTTCCGATGCCCAGGTGAAACAGTTTACCGAGGTCATGGGGCATCCTAATAACCGACCTGTACAGCCGGTGAACAGTCGTCCTCTGTTGCAGTAGCTCAGATAACTGTCTGCTCGTGGCATCCCGTTGTCAACAGCGGGCTGTCCTTAACCCGTAAACCAGTGGAGGGTTTACCGTTGCCCAAAAAAATTACAGAACTCATCCCGGTCACCCTCTTTACCCTGCTCTACATTGCGGCAGCCGTTATCGGTGCCACCATGAGCGGCAACTCTGAATTCATCTTTTATATCGTGGTAATGGTGGTCTTGACCGCTGTGATCGTTACCGCTCACCTGCGTATCAAACTGCCCATTATCATGCTCTGGTGTTTCAGCATCTGGGGACTGGCTCACATGGCCGGCGGCCTGGTACCGGTACCGGATGGCTGGCCCATCAACGGTGATAAACGGGTGCTGTACAGTCTCTGGCTGGTGCCTGAGCTGCTCAAGTATGACCATATTGTCCACGCTTATGGTTTTGGTATCACCACCTGGCTGTGTTGGCTTGGACTTAGCTCTGCGTTTCAGGGACGCGGCCTGACACCCGCCCCCAGCATTGGCCTGTTGCTGCTCTGCTGGGCCGGAGGCATGGGGTTTGGTGCCTTGAACGAGGTCATTGAGTTTGTTGCCGTACTCTGTATGCCGGACACAAACGTAGGTGGATATATCAACACCGGCTGGGATCTGGTTGCCAATATGAGCGGAGCCGGAGTGGCGGTGGTATGGATACGAATGGTAAGTATTTCTTCGTCGCTTAACGGGGTACCACCATAATCAAGAAGAAGCAGGCGGTCATAATGACCAAAGCTGATGCGGGCATCGACCTCTGTCCAGGTTCCGGATTTGATAAAGGTTTGCACCATATTAATCCAGCCTCGGGTGATGATGGAAGTACGGTTTTTCTGGAGTTCCAGAACTCTTTTCGTCCCCAGGATAATTTCAAGACAATTTTTTTCCAAGGGGTATTTTGCCCCGGTATCCTCGCCAATTTCCCTGATGCTTGTCATGCACTTGCATTCGCAGCCCAGAAGCAGGGCAATATCTGTCCTCTGCTTCTTATTATCCGTAACAGCATTTCTGAGTTCCTGTTCCATGAACCTGGCATCAATGTGAATTTTGTAATCCAGCAGATTGACAACAAATTCAGGAGGGAGCAGCAGTTCAAGCTCTTCTTTGAATATCGGGCAGGCGATCAGGGTGGTGGTCTTCATGGTTTCCTGGATTTGTTGCTAAATAACTACAAAAAGAAACAGGCTGTAACGAGAGACACCGTCAATTACCAGTGGTAACCCTATTTTCAGGCAGCCATTACCATCTCAGATAAAGGCTGATATTCCTCCGAAGCAAACAGTGTGAATGTTAAAAAGAAACCGTACAAATCATTCTAAATCAAGGTAACACTTTCTCCCACCCAAATGAAGAGTGAGTATGGTAACCCCATTGTCAAGACAAATTTAAGGTAAAGTAAAGCAATAAATTTCCTGTTGAATTTTGATATTTATGCTACTTATTTCCAGGTAATTTGCTTTGCAAATGTACCCATTTCTACTATAGTAAAAATGCTCACCTGGGGATAGGGCAACGCTGAGGAGCGACCCGAACACCGTGGTGAGTGACTTGTGAATGGCTCGGCCTTTCTTCCCCATTCATAAATCAAAATAGATCATCAGTGCCTGGATCAGTTCGTTTACCGTGCTGTATTCGTTGATATATATTTCTTCGTATTTGACGCTTCGCCATAGGCGTTAAATGTGGACTTTCTACGAAACCATCAATGATGCACCATGCTTTATTTTGAAGCCTAACAGGTGAATCAGGGGCTGAGCTTATAGTCAAGCGGGTTTTCCGAGGTCTCTACTATCTTGACCCTGTAGGAACATGAATTCAAAAACTCGAAACACCCGTTTCCCTATTCTATAAGTGTTGCAAATGGTTTTATTCCATCAGCCCCTGTCTTGGCAGGATTTCCGTTACATCAATCCATCCACATCAACTATAAACCAACGCCCGTCCAGCCTCAAAGGCCTCCTTATTCACCTCACGAAATGCCTCTTTAACCCTGGTGTCGATCACATCAAGAAAAACCTGTTTATTCACTGCCAGGAAATTAGACATGGCACCCACCATGGCAACATTGGCAGTACGCAGCTCGCCCACTTCCTCGGCCACCGCAAAGGCATCAATAGCAACTACCCTGATACCCCGAGAGGTCAGCTCGTCCAGAATATCATCTGGATAGGGAGCCTGACCCATGGCAACAGCAGGGGGCAGGATCTTCTGCGTATTGACCACCACTGCACTGTCTTTATGGAGATAGGGCAGATACCGTGCAGCCTCCAGGATCTCAAATGCGACCAGGATGTCCGCCTTGCCCTGCTCGATCAGGGGCGAATAGACCCGCTCACCGTAACGCAGATGTGCTTCAACCGAACCACCCCGTTGAGCCATACCATGTACTTCACTCTTTTTCACATCAAATCCGGCCTCAAGCTGCGCATAGGCAGTTAACTCACTGGCCAGGAGAATTCCCTGACCACCAACCCCGGAGAAGAGAATATTTCCACTCTGTTTCATCAGTTTTCCTCCCGAATAGTGATTGCATCAAATTTACACAGACAGGCGCACTGACCACAGCCGTTGCACTGTATTTCCGTAATTTCGGCATATCCTTTCTGTTTTTCCTTATATCCACGCTGCACAGCCTCTTCCGGGGTGAGCGGATGCCAACTGATTGCCGGACAACCCAGCCGCACACAGGCATTGCAGCCACTACAGTTGTCGAAGTTGGTATAATAGACCGGCTTTTTCGCCTTGACCACCTCGGGCAGCAGCACACAGGGCGCACGGCTGATAATCACCGAAGGTTCGGTGGATGCGATTTCCTCTTTCAGCACCTTGCGGGTTGCGTCAAGGTCATGGGGATCAACCACAACCACCCGCTTAACACCCAGAGCCTTGCATAACTGCTCAAAATCAATGGAGTTGGCAGGCTCGCCTTTGATATTTTTCCCAGATGCCGGGTTATTCTGATGCCCGGTCATGGCCGTGGTGCGGTTGTCCAGGATGATGACAGTGGCATACGATTCATTGTAAACGGTGTTCAACAGGCCGGTGATGCCGGAGTGCATAAAGGTGGAATCACCAAGCACGGAAACCAGTTTGCCCTCGCCTTCCTTGCCCAGTGCTTTAGCCATACCATGGGCAATGGTCACAGATGCGCCCATGCAGACACAGGAATCCATGGCCGACAATGGCGGAAGAAAGCCCAGGGTATAACAGCCGATATCACCGGA
>DAOVTM010000175.1 GCA_030633145.1 Desulfobulbaceae bacterium | reverse complement strand
TTCAATATCTACGAGAGGTATTTCTTCGCCAGGCATCAAACGATCCAGTTCGGGATCAGGATCAAGATTATAAGGCAGGATAAAAAGTGTAAATTCATTCTCAAATGTGAAGGGATCCATGGGAGCGAAAAAGGTCTCGGTACAAGGATAAATAAGCACAACTGTCTTATGCTGCTGGTGACGTAAATACTTGTGACCATAGGCATACATCTGATAGAGGTCGGCTTGGGCAATGCCGCTAGGGGAAGCGTTGGCAACTCTAGTGTCAAGCCGTTTCCACTTGGTGTCGGCCACGATTTCATGCTCCCCCCCGAGTTAGCACAAAATCCGGTTTGAGCAGGAAACAGTTACGGCCATTTTGACGAGCAAGATAAAAAGACGAAATCCCAAACCTACAGCTTCAAAGAAGCGGTGGAAGTCAGAGTGGATATTCCACTCGGGAGACCGGGCAACGGGTCAGGCAAGAGCAAGTTTGATCTATTCCTTAATCTTCTTGCATCCAATATTCATTGCAAATATAAGATTTGCGATTTACAATAGATTATTATATAGATAAATATCCCTTTCGGATGGAAAAAGAACAGGGTCTTACAGATCCGTCTTGTAATATTAACATTCATTTTATCATGGTTGGAGGTCGCAAACTAATATGAGCCTCGTCCTGGAAATTCCTGATCAGGTTGTTCACGCCATTCGTTTGCCAACAAAGAATCAACAGCAGTCTCTGATGAATGAACTGGCTGTTGCCCTCTATGCTCAGGGCATTCTATCCTTTGGAAAATCTCGTGAACTCACGATGTTAAACCGTGTTTAGTTCGGACAATTACTGGGAAGACGCAACATCCCCCGCCACTACACAGAGCAGGATTTAGAAGCTGATATATCTTATGGTCGTCGTCAGTAATACTTCACCGCTCTGGAATCTTGCATCTATTGATCGTCTTGACCTGCTACATGATCAATTTCCTGATATTCGCATTCCACGAGAAGTTTGGATGGAACTACAGGCTGAACAGGACTACCCGGAAACTGATCAACTTCAACATGCCGTTGAACTCCAGTGGAGCAAAATTCAACCACTCCTGGCAAAATCAGGATTATCGAGTTCCTGGCAGGGGCAGGGGCTGCGAAACTGGTCAACCAACCCCCGGCCCCCTAATCACACTCTGTCCCCCAGTACCGGGTACAACGGCAATACGGCAGGAAATACGTTCCTTGAGCGCACCAACATGGGAGATAACCCCTATCAGTTTCCCTTCCCCGCGCAGACCGGCAAGGGTTTCCAGGGCGGTTTCCAGGGCATCCTCATCCAAGGCACCAAACCCCTCATCAAGGAAAAGGGAATCAACCCGCACTGTCCCGCCCACCATGCTGGAAAGCCCTAATGCCAGGGCAAGGCTGACCACAAAACTCTCGCCGCCGGAGAGATTTTTGGTTGAACGAACCTCGCCCGCCTGCCAGGAATCAATAACATTGAGTTCCAGGGGCTGCTCTGTATCACGAACCAGCAGATATCGATCGGTCATTGCGGCCAACTGGCGGTTGGCGTGACCGACCATCAGCTCAAAGGTGAGTCCCTGGGCAAAGTTACGGTATTTTTTGCCGTCTGCTGAACCAATCAGAGAATGGAGCATATCCCAGCGACTGCATTCTTTTTGTTGGGCAGTGACTTTCAGCAGCAGCTCCTTTTGCCGGTCACGTTTTTTTTGACTCTCAAGCAGACGTTCACGGATAGAGCCAATCAACTCAACCGTCTTGTTGCGGCTGGTTGCCAGCTGCTCCTGTTCTGCTGCTAAATCTGCCCGGGATATTTTGTCGAGTTGTTGCTTATTTTGCTGTTCTTTTAATTCTTTTTCTTCACCAATAACCCGTTTCCGTCGATCCTGCAACCGCTCTACAATACGTGTTTTCCCCGTGCGCAGCTCCACGTGCCTGCGGCTTAATCGACTCCGTTCCTTTTCATCCAGGCAGGCCGCAGACCAACCATCTTCACCGGAAAACTCAGCTAATTTGAGACGGTTCGTAAATTTCTCCTCAAGGGATTTCAGCTCTCCCTCTCTCCCGGCTATTGATTTTGTCCGGTCAGCCATGGCAGCAATGAGCTGATTTTTTTCTCCATCCAGACGGTTGTATTGATTTTTCTTTTTTTCTGCTCCGTCTTCCGCCTCCTGTACAGCATCCTTCTGTTTCTTCTCTTCCCTGTCTGCATCCCTGTCGCCAAAGAGGCTGCCCCGTTCCTGCTGCAAATCCTGCTGCTGCTGGTCAACAGCCTTCATCTCCTGTTCTGCTTCCTCCATCTGACTGGTTTTACTCGTGATAAATGCTGCCACCTCTTTACTTTTGCTGCAAAGGGAGCGAATGCTTTCCTCAATATCAATGGCTGCCTTTTGTTTGCTCTTCCATTGCTGCTGCCGCTCTGTCAGCTTTTCCAGCAGCACATCCAACCCGGCAAGGGGGACATCAGACACGCCATACCCAACAAGCTCATCTTTGACCAGGGCAAGACGTTTCGCCAGGGTCTGTTCCAACTGTTTACATTCAAAACTGAATCGCTTATGCTCCAGCTCACCATTTTCCCGAGCATTAGCAGCCTGTTCCTGTTCCTTTCCGGCCTGCGCCGCTGCCTCCTGCTGCAGCTCAATCCCCCTGTTTATTTCCGCCTTTTGCCTGTCCTGTTGACTCAGCCGCATTAGCTGGTTACGCTGTTTTTTCTGCTGGTGAACAAGTTCTGCCAGCAGCTCCTTGAGTGCGGTTTCTCCCACATCTTCCGTCACATTATCAGAGAGTTGTTCCAGCCAGTTCTGCTGTTCCTGTTCTGCTTGCTGTAACGCTCTACCCTTTTCCTTGAGCGTATTGCCAAGACCTGTTACTTCCTGGTCATGACGACCGGCCTTGACTCTGGCATCGGATAAATCGCCGGCAATTTTCTCTCCGGCCTGGACAGCAGTTTGCAGTTCCTGTTCCAACCCGTCCAGAGGTGGAATCCCATCCTCCTCAGCAAAGGGATGTTCCAGAGAACCGCATAAGGGACAGGGGTTATTGGTACAGAGCCGCTTGCGTTCATCTTCAAGATCACGAATCCGACCGGCAAGTTGTACCTGGGTTCCCAAGGCTATTATCTGCTGCTCCTGCTGTTCTTTGTGCTTGAGCAGTGAGGTAATCTCCCTGGAAGCATCCTGAATCTCCTGCGCAAGCCCTGCCTGCCGTGCTTCCAATCCCTTGATTTCAACTATCAACACACCTCTCTGCTTAATAGTAACGAGTAATTTCTCAATCAGATTGTGCTGTTCAGCCGTCCCGCTCAGATGTTCCTGCAGCTCTTCTATGCTCTGTCCGGCAAGGGTGGCAGCGATATCCTTTTCAAGTTTCTGCCGTTGCTGGCGCATGGCCTGTAACTTTTTTTCAGCCTTGGAACAGGCCTCTGTTTTATCCTTCCATGCCTGCTGGTAGTCACCATTCTTTTTTTCAGCCTTGAGCAGGCTTTCACGAGCCACGGCAAGCTGCTCATCAGTTTCCCCAAGACGGTTCAACAGTTCCCTTATTCCTGTCAGGCTGCTGACAAGCCCTTCATCCGCCTTATGGCTCGCAAGATAGCTGTTTGTTTTTTCAAGAGCTTCAGTGGTCTTGATTATTTCCTGGGAAATTTTTGCTTTTTTTCTCTGATCCTTTTTAATTTTCTCCCGTAGCTGAGCGCAGTTCTTTGTCCCCGCCCGGACATTTCTTATCTGTTCACTGATTCGCAGATCCAAAGCTCGAACCTGCTTGATTATACCATCAACAGATTCTTTGTTCTTTTTACCTTCCTGAACTTTTTTTTGCGCGGCTTCCAGTTCTTCCAGACCATTGCTGACAGCCTTTTCTATCTCTGGAAGTTTGCGGCAGAACTGCTCTAATTCATCCTCTTCAGTCTGTTGCTGTTTGCGGGTTGTGGCAAGAGCGGCATGATCACCCTCCAGGGTCAGAGCCTCAAGTGCCAGGGCAAGTCGTTGTTTATCCTCAGCAAATAGTTTCTCTTCCTTGGCAAGACCAGCCTGCTCCTTTTGGATCTGGAGTAATTCATTACTTAATCCTGCTATGGAGTCAATCAGGCTCAGGATTGCGTTTTTTTGTTGAATTTCTTTTTCCAGTTCTTTTTCTCTGCCCTGGTGTTCCCGTAACTCCTGCCCGAGTTCTTCCTCCTCAACAGTGGATAACAGATCCAAGGACGATACCTGCTCCTGCAACATGTCATCTTTACGCTTTTCCTCAGAACGACGTTCATGCACCTTTTGGGAAATCTGCGTATAAATGGCAGAGCCGGTAATCTGCTCAAGAATGGGTGCCCGTTCGTCCTGGGAAGCACGAAGAAAAGCGGCAAAACCTCCTTGAGCCAGCAGCATGGAGCGGGTAAAACGATCCATGTCCATGCCGGTGAGTTCCTCTATCCGGCTATCAACCTCACGGCTGCTGCTGGTCAGGATTTCACCAGAGTCCAGGAGAGAAAGTTCACGTTTAGGCGACTGTAATTTCCCTTGCGCATTTTTACGACTGCGATGCTGATACCAGCTACATTGATACCTTTTCGCAGCAACAGCAAATTCAACTTCAGCGTAACATTCACCGGTATGGCGGGACATGATTTCATTGCTGCCCGCACTGATTCGGCCAAGTCGTGGAGTATGTCCATACAGGGCAAGACAGATTGCATCGAGGATAGTTGTCTTGCCTGCTCCCGTTGGCCCGGTTATGGCAAAGATACCATCGCTGGTAAAGGCGTGATGGGTAAAATCAATTTCCCATTTACCGGTCAGGGAGTTGAGATTATAAAAACGAAGTTTAAGGATGCGCATTGTGTATTTTTATTCAACGGTATAGAGAGCTTTATTGCTTTACTCCTGCTCAAGGGAAGTCACGATTTCGTTATACGCTGCAATCAGTTCAAGCCGCTGCTCCCCTATAATATCCTGGCCGTCAAGGCAACGCTCAAAGACCTGTGCGTGACCAAGGTCAGCAAGTGTTTCGCCCTCTGATTGCGGGCTGAGAATCTGCTCGGTTATACGCTGGTTGCGGATACGGAGTATTTCCAGTTTACTGTCCAAAACCATCTCATCAAGACGTTGGCGAAGATCCGGCAGAATTTCCTTACCCTGATAAATGATCTCCAGCCAGCAATGTACGTCATCAGTGATAAGAAGCGCAAGCTGCCCTTCAATATGGGGCCAGTCTCCCTCTATGCAGGAAATATTTTGAAAGACCGGTACGTTCCGTAGTTCCACTTCCACACCTGTCTGGGAAAAATCAACCACATTAATACTCTTTTTTCGTCCTGCCTCAGCAAACCCCATGGTCAGGGGAGCACCGCTGTAACGTCTGGTCTCAAGCCCTGACACTTTTTGTGGCGAGTGGAGATGACCAAGAGCCAGATAATCAATAAGGTCTGGAAAAATATCTGCCCCCACGCTTATCAGGGAGCCGACATAAAGATTCTCCCGGACACCATCTCCCTGTACAGTACTGCCACCTGCGGCAAGGAGATGCCCCATGCCGATGATTGGGATTTTTTGTTTTTTGGCAAGTTTGTGTTCTTCTTTTTTCTGCTGCCTGACAGCCTCTTCACAAACCGCCAGATAATGCCTGCCAATTCCATTAATAAGCTGCTCCTCTCTATCAACCATGTCCTGTCCCGGAATAGCAACCCGGATATCTCGATCACGCAGAAAGGGTACAGCGCAGATAATGGCCTCTGTTTCACCAGCCCTGTTGCGGAGCAGCAAGACCTCATCTTCTATTGCCTCCGGCAAAGAGGCTATGACATGGATATTGAGGGTACGCAACAGTTCCCTGGGCGCATCAAGAAAGGTGGGAGAGTCGTGATTTCCGGCAGTTACCACCAGGTGACGGCAGGAAGAGGCTGCGACCTTGCATAAAAAACTGTAGTAGAGCTGCTGTGCCTGATTGCTTGGGGTGGTGGTATGAAAAATATCACCGGCAACCAGGAGGATATCAATTTTCTGTTCTATAATGGTAGAATGTAACCAGTTGAAAAATTGTTCAAATTCATCGTAGCGCTGGCGGCCATAGAGCATCCGGCCAAGATGCCAGTCTGAGGTGTGGAGGACTCGTAGAGGGTGATTTTGGGTCTTGTTGGTATCGGTCATCTGCTTTTATATGAAAGTAGTCTGCAAACATTCACGGGTATTGGATCTACATACACTGCTATAACATGCAGAAATTAATATTAAAAAGTCCTATGCAATGAACGTATGACACGATGAGCAACTTATTTAATCAGGATCCACGAGATGATTGAGCAACCTCTGTTCAGGGGATTGTTGGACGAAGCCGCTACGCGGAAATAAAAAACATCCAACATTATTATTCCGTTACCACAACCAGCATTTTCTTAGCGATAAGCAACAAAATTAATACATCGTTGTTTGTTGAAAAAGTCATTATGCTGATAGATGCGATTTGACATTATTTTGTATTAATAGTACTGTTCTCACATTGAGATGGTCTGTTTTGGTTATGTTTGATTAATTTGAGACACAACAGGCTAAAAACAGCTAAAAAGCAGTTTTTTTGCGGAAAACAGAGAATAATATTCCATTTTGGTTGTGTTCTAACAATGATGTACTGGCAGTATTTAGTGCAAAGTATAGAGATTTTTCTCGTAAACCGCCTAAAAATAATATGTTAAAAACAATATTATTCTCTGTTGATACCCGCTCAATGTGAGCTGTATATAAACAAATTTTACTAAATGTAATTTATGCAAATAGCATTGTTTGACAAATATTATGAATGAAATATCCAGTCGAAATCGCTCAATTTTCAACATGCTGAAATATCAACAAATAAGATATTTTCAAACTGCCATAAGTGTGCCAGAACGTCATGCCCCATTTATAGCCTGATCAAACGCAATTTCTCCTTTTACAATTTACCGCTTTTACATAACCGGGCTTGTCCAACAAACGGTTCAGATTGTGGTTCGCTACGCTCACACAATCTAACCTTATTCGTTAGGCACTCAACGTCTGTGGCAGGAGAGCTTTAAATTGATCTTTTGTTATTTTAAAGGGATTTATGACTTCCGGCACTTTCAGGTTATCACTACAAATAATTATTTCACTGCCCATATAATTGCTCGCAGCTGTGTAGTTTAACGAATAGACTGACTGCCTGTACTCCGAATAGAGAAGAGATATTTCGGGTGTATTGTCGTATGAAATTATCCAGGGACTGTTTAAATAATTTTGAACACAATGTGCAATTAAAATGTGATCGTCCGGCTTCAGTGCGTTAAGATATAACCCTTGTCCTTTTTTGAAATATGGTGGGTCAATGTAGTACAGGGTGTTGTCAGTATCTTGTGATGCCTGCTGAATGATAAATTTTCTTGCATCAAGATTTGTCAGGGTAATTTGATCATGGAGAACAGCTATTTTATTAATCTTCTCAACGAGTGACTGTTTATTGAACCGTGCGTCAAGCTTCCAACGACCAGTTTGATTTCGACCACCAATCACACCAGCTTTTAAGATACCTGAACGGTTTGTACGGTTAAGAAAAAAAGTTGAAAAGCCGAGTTGCAATGTATCTGTTGTGTCTTGTAAATCGAATATTTCTTTTTGCCTGTGCCATTCGTCAATGGTCACCTGAGTGGACATGATCAACTGACATAAATCATCTGCGTAATATAAAACAGAATACCAGAAAGAGTAAATGGCCGGATCAATATCATTTATGATAATTTGCTCTACATAAGCATCAAGAAGCAACCCGACAGCAACTCCTGCCCCTCCAGCAAAAGGTTCAATATAAACCCCTCCTCTCAACCCGTTTTTCTCCAGCACCAGTTTCATAAAGTGCTTTAATCTCGTTTTACCACCCGGATAACGAAGGGGACTGAATGAAACAGGCATAACTCTATATTTCCCTTAAAATGCTTAAACAGGAGTCAACATACTTCTCAATTTTACCATACTCCCCAACACGATCAATTCGATAATGTCCATCTTCATCAGCCAAAGCAATTGCTAAGCCGTCTTCAGCATGTTTCGGAAGTCGATATCGGTAGTAAATATTACCAAATCTAAATGTTAAACAATGTAATCAGAGATCGGGAAAAATCCCTCTTTTTCTCAGTTAAAATTGTGCATGTGTCATAAAGTACAGTCTAATAGGCTTCTACGGGTAACGAGCAATATGAAAAGACAGCTTAACGTCAAGTTGTCCAACTA